>NZ_JBHVJX010000012.1:84502-143531 GCF_042798755.1 Streptomyces sp. NPDC057743 | reverse complement strand
TTAGCTGGGCCCCCCCCTCCCCGCCCCCCTCACCCCTCCGGCAACTCGTGGGCCTGGGGTTGTGGCCGGGGCTCAGTCACTTTTTTGTTGGGGTGGGGGTGGGGGGGGGGGGGCCCGGGCCCCCCCCCCCACCACTTTCCGCGTCGCCTCACTGACAGCGGTCGACCGCCTCGATCGTGCGGGCCGCCTCGCCCAGCGCCGCCCGCAGCACCACCGGGTCGGTGGCGTCGGCGTAGGCCCCCTCCGGCGGCACCAGCCAACCGGTGCCCTTCACCGGCGGCTCCGCCACGGCCCCGTCGTCCGGTCCACCGAAGCGGACCCCGCGCCCCGACGTCTGCGTACAGGCGCTGCCCGGCACGTCCCAGCCGTCGGCCGTCCCCGGCGGGACCAGGAAACCGAGGGTGTCGCAGGCGCCGTCGTGCAGGACCGGGCCGACGCCGTCCCGCAGCCGCAGGATGTCCACCGCCTCCAGCCCCTGCCGGGCCGGCACCGTGACCAGGTCGCAGGGCTGGGTGGCGCTCCCCACGGTCGCGCCGCACCCCTCGCGGCCCGCGACCCGACCCGCGGACCCGCTGCCGCCCCTGCTGACGCCGGTCTCCCACACGGAGAACCCCTCCTCCTGCACGCGCCACACCCTTTACACCGTCTCCAACGGGGAAACGCGTCAACGGCTACGGCGGCGGAACGCTGCAAAGGATGGCGCTTCATGGCAGATCGCGGGTGAGATATTCCGGTTTGTTGCCAAACTCAGGGTGGCGGACCCGTCACAGCGGGTACGGTCGTCCCCGCCGCACCGCCAGGACGCGGCGAGGCCACGATGGCACGGGAACAGGGCACGGAGAGGTCCGCCATGGCGTCGCAAGCTCCACGTTCAGCGTCGTCCCGCACCGCCCCCGCCCGCCCGAACACCGCCTTTCGACAGCTGCGCGGCCGGCTGTCGCCCGGCGAGTTCGCGGCGGCGGTCCGCCGGTCCGCCCGTGAGATCGGCGAACAGGTCTCGTGCGACGCCCGCTACGTGGGCCGCGTCGAGTCCGGGGAGATCCGGTGCCCGAACTACGCCTACGAGCGGGTGTTTAGGCACATGTTCCCGGGGCTGACGCTCCCCGACATGGGGTTCGCGCCGCGGGAGACGGTCCGCGGACGGGGGGCGCGGACGAGGGCCGCCGCGCCCCTGACAACCGACCACCGCGATACCCGTATCCAGAACTCCGAGGAGAGCGACGTGCTACGTCGCGCGTTCATCACCGGCGGCTCGGCGGCCGCCCTGGGCCTGGCCGGCCTCTGCCCTGCCGACCCCGACGACCCGGCCGTCGCCGCGACCGTGCCCGGACCCCGCACCGCCCCCGGCACCCGGGCCGGCGCCGCCGAGGCCGCCGCCGTCGAGGAGGCCGTCCGCAAGATCCGGCTGCTCGACGACCGGCACGGCGCCGACGGCCTCTACCAGCGCGCCACCCAACCGCTGCGCGCCGCCTACGAGCTGCTCGACGCCGGCATCCAACGCCGCGCCGTCTACGACCGGTTGCACGCCGGCGCCGGCGAACTGGCGATCTCCGTGGGCTGGTTGGCGCACGACTCCGGCCGCCTCGATGACGCCCGCTCGCACTACGCGGAGGCGCTGTCCACCGCTCGGGTCTGCGGCGACGCCGCCCTGGAGGCGCACGCGTTCTGCAACACCGCCTTCCTGGCCCGCGACGCCGGCCGGCCGCGCGAGGCGGTGCGGGCCGCGCAGGCCGCCCAACAGGCCGCCAGGCGGCTCGGATCGCCCCGGTTGCGGTCGCTGCTGGCGCTGCGCGAGGCCGGTGGCTGGGCGGGGCTCGGCGACCGCAGCAGCTGCGAGCGGGCCCTGGCCCGGGCCGAGCGGCTGTTCGCGGCCGGGCCAGGCGAGCGCGACCCGGAGTGGATGAGCTTCTACGGGGAGGCCGAACTGGCGGGCCTCACGGCGCAGTGCTGGTCGGCATTGGGCGAGAAGGGGCGCGCGGCGGAGCACGCGCGCCGGGCGGTGGCGCTCCAGGACCCCCATTTCACCCGGAACATCGCCCTGTTCACCGCCGAACTGGCCGACAACCTCGCGGCCGGCGGCCTCCCCGAGGAGTCCGCCACGGCCGCCCTACGGGCCCTCACCCTGCTCACCCAGGTCCGCTCGGCCCGCATCCGGGCGATACTGAACGGCACCGCCCGGGCGCTTGCCCCGTACCGCGACCACGGCCCGGTCGCCGACTTCCTGGAGCGGTACGCGACAACACCGGTGGGGGCGCGCGGCGTTGGGGTCTAGGGCCTCCCCCTGGACACGCCCTGGCCGCGCGCCTTAGCGGCTCACTCCAGGTGGCCGGTCTCGTTCCAACTCTCCACGGCCGGCTCGCCGTAGGCCCAGCCCAGCACCGACAGGGACGTCGGCGCCAGGCGGAGCCGCGCCGCGAACGAGACATCCAGGCCCAGCCAACGCGCCCCCAGGACACGCAGGATGTGGCCGTGCGCGAAGACCAGCACGTCGCGGTCGGCCGAGCGCGCCCAGGACACCACCTCGTCCGCGCGCGCGGCGACCTCGGCGAGCGTCTCGCCCTCGGGCACCCCGTTCCGCCAGATCAGCCAGCCCGGCCGCCCGGCCCTGATCTGCGCCGGCGTCAGCCCCTCGTACGCGCCGTAGTCGACCTCCAGCAGCGCGTCCCACTCCTGGGCCCGGGCGCCGAAACCGGCCAGTTCGCAGGTCTCCTTGGCGCGCACCAGGGGGCTGGTGCGGACCTCGACGTCCCGCAGGCCGTCCCAGGGGGCGCGGTGCAGCCGCTCGCCCAGGAGCTTGGCGCCCTGCCGCCCCTCGTCGAGCAGCGGGATGTCGGTCCGTCCGGTGTGCCGGCCGGAGACGGACCACTCCGTCTGCCCGTGCCTGGCCAGGAGAATGCGCGGTGCCATGGGTCGTACCTCTCGCCGGGTTTGCCGGCTTGTCGTGGTGGGTCGCTGGGCGCGGGCGGCGCTGACCGCGGCCCCTCCATCATCGCGCACCTGGCCGAAACCCGACCCATGCCCCCTGGAGAGCGGCCCGGGGGCCGCCGTCCCGGCGGAGCCGGTTCCGGTGTGGCGGGTGCCAGGTGCCACACTTCGACGGGTGAACGTTTCCCGCGAAAGCCGACCCGCGGCGGCCCCACCGGGGGCCTCGGCGTCCGCTCACCCAGGGGAGCCGATGCGAGGGCACCCGGCGCCCGTTCCGAGCCTGCGCCAGCGCCTGACCGAACTGCGCGGCCCCGGCGTGCGCCCCCGGTCGCTGGACGCCCGCGCGCTCGCCGCGCTCGCCGCCAACCCCGGCTGCCGGCGCCGGGCCCTGCTGGACGGCGCGGGCGTCGACAAGGCCGGCCTGGCCCGCGCGCTGGGCACCCCGGCGGCCTACGGCCAGTCCCAGTTCGCACTGGCCCGCGGCAACTCCTTCGAGGCGCGGGTGAAGGCCGACGGCGGCGCGGAGCTGCTGCGGCTGGTCTGCGAACGGCTGGCCCCGGGCACCGCCCTCCCCCAGGACGACGCGGTGGCCCGCCCCGACCTGTCCGCGTCCGGGCCCGAGGGCCGGGCGGCGCGCACCGCGCTGGCGCTGCGCGAGGCCACCGCGGCCGGCGGCTGGGCGCTGCTGGACCACCCGCTGCTGGCCATGGAGGTCGCCGGCTCCCCCGCCTACCTGGAGCCGGACGCGGTGGTGGTGCATCCGGACGGCACCTGGACCGTCGTCGAGATCAAGTCATTCCCGATGATCGACGGGGCCGCGGACGCCGCCAAGGTCGGCGCCGCCGCCCGGCAGGCGGCCGTCTACGTCCTCGCCCTGGAGGCGGTCGCGGAACGCGCCGCGGCGCACACCGGCCGCCCCGCCCGCGTCCGCGACCGGGTGCTGCTGGTCTGCCCCAAGGACTTCTCCAACCTCCCCAGCGCCGCCCCCGTCGACGTCCGCAAGCAACTGGCCACCACTCGCCGCCAGTTGGCCCGCCTCACCCGCGTCGAGGAGATCGCCGCCGCGCTCCCGGAGGGCACCACCTACGACCTCGGGCTCTCCGACGACGGCACCGCGACCCGCCCGGCGCCCGAGCTGACCGAGGCGGTGGAGGCGGTCCCCGCCGCCTACGCCCCCGAGTGCCTGGCCGCCTGCGAGCTCGCCTTCCACTGCCGCAAGCGCTCCCGCCAGGAGGGCTCCGTCGAGTCCCTGGGGCGCGGCGTCCGGGGCGAGTTGGGCGGGCTGCACACCATCGAGGAGGCGCTGGCGGCCGCCGCCGGCGCCCCGGGCCCCGACCCCGACGACCCAGCCGTTGCGGCCCTGCGCACCGCCGCAGCCCTGCGCGCCGAGGCCCTGGCCGCCGCGCCCCACCAGGAGGCGGACCCATGTCGCTGATCGAGACGCTGGCCCGGATGGAGGCGGTGGCCGCCGGCCGCGCCCAGCCGCTCGCCACGGTCCGCCACCGCCACCTCTCCGCCCGCCCGTTGGTCCTCGTCCCGTTGACCACCGCCGGTGAGGCCGGCGCCCCCCTGGGCGCCCTGGTCGGCACCGACCGGGAGAAGCCCCTGCTGCTGACCGTCCCCCAACCCCGCGACCGCGACCTGCGGTTCGCCTTCCTCGCCGACCTGGCCGAGGCGGTGCTGCCCTACGTGGACGGCTTCGCCGACGACGTCGAGTTCGAGGAGCGCAAGGAGACCGACGCCGAGACCGGCAAGAAGGTCCCCGTGCAGGTCGAACTGTGCACGGACGCACCCCAGTTGATCGTGCCCAGCGGGGCCGGCGTCGACTACGTCCGCCTCCTGGGCCGCTCGATGCGGTTTCGCCGGACGACCGAACAGGACCCGGAGACCCCCTACCCCGCGCCGCCCCACGTCCCGTTGCTCGGCCGCTGGTTCACCCACCTCGGCGAGCGGGCCCGGGTGCCCGGCTCCTGCCTCCTCCTGGCCATGACCGACCTGTTGACCCGCCACTGGGCGACCGGCCAGAGCGTCCTGGAGGACCAGCACCTGGGCGCGCTGCTCTCCTGGATCGCGCCGCCGCCCGGCGTACCGGCCCAGCGGGCGGCCGAGTTCGCCGAGGCGGCCCGCGACGCGGACGGCCAACTGCGCTGCCCGCCGGCCGGCCCCGCCACCGACCCGGCGTTCGACAACCGACTGCTGGCGCCCGCCATGGCCCGCTACGACGCCCGAACCCCCGGCGCCGAAGAGGACATCCGCGCCCTCGTCGAGAGCCAGCTCCGCCCCACCTGGGACGCCGTCTGGCAGGGCCTGGACCTGCTCCGCGCCCTCCCCGAGGGCGCCCGGGCCCCCGACCGTTGGAAGCGCGACCGCTGGTCCTACACCGCCCACCGCGACCGCATCCGCGCCGGCGAGCCGCCGCAACCCACCCAGGACGACGCGGTCACCGCCGCCCGGAAGCTGGCCTCCCGGGAAGCCGCCCAGGCCCAACTGGACGCCCAGGAAGCCTTGGACGACCCCTTGGTGATGGCCGCCCGCCGGCTGGCCGGCGAGGCCCTCCAGGGCACCGTCACCGCCGTCGAGATGGCCCTCTCCGAGGGCAAGCGGCCGATGCCCCGCCCCCTGCTGACGCTGCACACCGCCGACCGTCCCCAACTGGCGGACGGCACCAAGCTGTACCGCTCGCTCCCCGACGGCCGCACCCAGACCGCCGAGTTCGTCGCCTACGCCGCGGACGCGCAGGACGCGCCGGTCATCCGGCTCACCGGCGGCATGGGCCGCGGCCGCACCCCCGAACCGGGCACCGTCCCCGACCCCGGCGACACCCTGTGCTGGACGCTCTTCGAGCACGCCCCGCGCGGCGGCCCCGACCTCCCGGAACCAGAAGACACCCCCTGGACCCACGGCGGCCCCCCACCCACCCCAGAGGCCACACCCCCCACCGCCGACCCGGTCACCCCCGAGGACTTCCTCTGACCCACCGGGACCACCCGCCCACCCACCAACTCCCCGGGAGCGCCCCGGCATGACGCCCCCTCCGCCCCTGCCCGCCCCTCCGCCGACCGACCCCGCCGCGGCGGCGACCGCGGCGACCGACGCGATCCTCCACGACACCCTGCACAGCGCCCGCCGCGGCGTCGTCGTCGACTCCCCGCCGGGCGCCGGGAAGTCCACCCTCGTCGTCCGCGCCGCCCGTGAACTGGCCGCTGCCGGCCGCCGGTTGATGATCGTCGCGCAGACCAACGCCCAGGTCGACGACCTCGTCCTGCGCCTCGCCGCGAAGGACCCCGAACTCCCCGTGGGCCGGCTCCACTCCAGCGAGCCCGGCGCCTACGACCCCGCCCTCGCCGAACTCCCCGCCGTCCGCACCTCCGCCAAGATCGCCGACCTGGCCGACCAGGACGTGGTCGTCTCCACCGCCGCCAAGTGGGCCTACACCAAGGTCGAGGAGCCCTGGCGGCACGCCATCGTCGACGAGGCGTACCAGATGCGGTCCGACGCACTGCTGAGCGTCGCCGGCCTCTTCGAGCGGGCCCTGTTCGTCGGCGACCCGGGCCAGCTCGACCCGTTCAGCGTCGTCGGCGCCGACCAGTGGGCCGGCCTCGCCTACGACCCCTCCGCCAGCGCGGTCGCCACGCTCCTGGCCCACAACCCGGACCTCCCGCAGCACCGCCTCCCCGTCTCCTGGCGCCTGCCGGCCTCCGCCGCTCCCCTCGTCTCCAGCGCCTTCTACCCCTACACCCCGTTCCGCAGCGGCACCGGACCCGACGACCGACACCTGGCCTTCGGCGTCCCCGGCGACGGCTCGCCCGTCGACCGCGTCCTGGACGAGGCCGCCGAGTCCGGCTGGGGCCTACTGGAGCTCCCGGCCCGCCACACCCCACGCACCGACCCGGAGGCGGTCCGCGCCCTCGCCCTGGTCGTCCGCCGCCTCCTGGACCGCGGCGGCGCCGCCACCAGCGAGCAGTCCGACGCGCCCGCGCCGCTCACCGCCGCCCGGATCGCGGTCGGCACCGCCCACCGCGACCAGGCCGCCGCGGTCCGCGCCGCCCTCACCGACCTCGGCGTAACGGGCGTCACCGTCGACACCGCCAACCGCCTCCAGGGCCGCGAGTTCGACGTCACCGTCGTCCTCCACCCGCTCTCCGGCCGCCCCGACGCGACCGCCTTCCACCTGGAAACCGGCCGCCTCTGCGTACTCGCCTCCCGCCACCGCCACGCCTGCATCGTCGTCTGCCGCGCCGGCGTAGCCGACCTCCTCGACGAACACCCCGCCACCGAACCCGTCCAACTAGGCGTCACCGTCAAGTTCCCCGACGGCTGGGAAGCAATGTTTACCACGTGGGATCACTGGTCCGCACACCGTGTGACCTGGCGTCCCTGAACCACGACGGCGGCCAGTACCGCGCACGCATCCTGACGCTCAGACACTGCTGGTTAGCCCAGAGATGCCAGCACGTCCGCGATGAGCGCGCGGGCTGCCGCTCCCCGTACGGCCTGCTGCGAGAGACGTTCAAAGGCGCGGGCGTACAGCTCAACTTGGCTGGGTTGCATGAGCGTAGACGCGGCGTCCAGGGTGTCGGCGTGGACCCTTCGGTCATCGAAGATCGTGAAGGTAGGCATGGGCCACACGGTCCGTTGTTCCGCGAACGGGACTATGCCCACGGCGACGTTCTGAAGGTCCATGGCTCCAAGCAGGTGGCCGAGCTGCGCAGCCATGGTTTCGGCGCTGCACAGCCGGTATCGCAACACCGACTCTTCCAGCACGAAGGAGAACCGGAGCCCGCCCTTGCTCAGCACCTTGTTCCGCCGCATCCGGGCTGCCACTGCCTCGCTCACGTCGTCCGGTGTCCCTCGGAAACCCGCGATGGAGGAGAGCAGCGCGGAGGCGTACCCCGCCGTTTGAAGGAAGCCAGGGATCACATCGGATACGTAGACGCGGAAAGTCTTAGTTTGTTGGTACAGGTCGCCGGTGCTCTCTTGCAGACGCCGGAGGCCGGTGCGCTGAAGCCGTCTCCACTCCACATGCGCTTCGGCGGACTGCCTGTTGGCCGCGATCAGGTCGGGGGCCTGATCCTCAGCAATGCAGGCTCGGCACCACGCTCGGATATCGGCATCGGAGGGAGGCGTCTTGGCGTTCTCGATCCGAGATGACTTCGACTCCGACCAACCGCACCTGACGGCCAGCTCCCGCCCGCTGATACCCGCGTCCTTCCGGATCTCACGCAGACGCCCCGCAAGATCCTCGCGGGCCTTCTGGACGAGTGAAGAGGGGTGTGGGGGCATGGAGCTGGCTTTCGTCAGACCTCGTACTGGTGGTGCGGGATCGCTCGCTCCCAAACCGCTTCGAAGGCGGCAGAGCACAGCTTCACGGCTTCCGGGTCCGCCGTGATCTCGTCCTCCACTACCGCGCCGTCACCTGAGAAGTGGTGCACCCGGAGCAGGTCGTCATCGAACAGCCAGAAGTCATTCCCCGGTAGGGCGATGGCCGTGGCCCGCCGCCGTGGCAGCCACCGGACTTCCTCGCCGGCCGTGACGTTGGCATGAGTGACGTAGTGCTCCCACCGGATGTAGTCCGATACCGGCTCGGAGATCACCCTCGCCCTGCGGATCACCACGCCCCTGGCCACCGTGTCCGCGATCAACTGGTCATAGGGGTGCCACCAGGACTCGCGATCCTCCCAATTGATCCGCTCCCCGCGCTTCCACGCCTCGAACCGGTCCGTGGTGGCGTACGAGTCGCGCAGTTCCAGGTGGACGGCGGATCGCTGGCACTGGCCAAGCAGCTCAGCGAAGCTGGGCACGCTCGACGGCATCACACGCCTCCCTGATCATCGGAATCATCCGGGCCGGAATCCTGACGATGGCCTCACTGTCGGGCACCGAGCCGTTCGCGGGACTGGTCCCCTCGCACTCTGCCTGAGTCTCGGGGTTCGGCTTCCACCCCTGCAACAAGATCTCCTGAGCTTCCGCGTCCGCCCACACGGTGGGGCAGTGGTCCCGGTCGGTGTTGGGGTCGATCCCAACGAACTCTACGGCCATGGCAGGCTCCCTGGTCTAGGTACTTGCTCGGGCTTGCATGAGCTTTGCTGAGCAGCAGAGACAGCGTCAATAGTGTTACTAGACATGGGCGATTGACGTGCAAGCTCATGCAAGTTCCTGGTGCCCTGTGCTCGCCACTTCCTACGGTCTTGGCATAGTCCGATCCAGCCGGGAGGTAGCGGAACAATGACCAGCCCGATTCGGTACAGCCAACCGCCTGTGGAGCTGTCAGTGGACGGCTGGTTGTTGGAGGGTGAGGCCGCAGTTGGCTGCGGCGTCTGCTCTGCCTTGGTTCTCCAGCGCGAAGAGGCGCGGAAGCGGAATGACTGGGCCGCCGCTTGCGCTGCGGCACGGGAGATCCGGAACCACCCCCATGAAGGCAGCGACCGATGACCGCTCCGGCCGCAGCAGCGGGGAAGCCGCACACCGAGGATCATGAGCCCGAGGGTTGGTGGACGGAGCGCGGCGGGCGGCTGGACGTGGCCTCTGGTGTGGTGTTCATCCCGAGAGGCCAGAAGGTACCGCCGTGCCCTTTCTCGTGCTCCCTTTGCCAGGCTAGGGGGCGGCAGACCACATGAGTCACGACGGGTTAGAGCACGAGATAACTGGATGCCTCAAATGTGATGCCGAGGCGCATCAACAGGCAGTAGAGCAACGCGAGTCGGAGCAGCGAGAAGAGCGCGCCATGCCAGCGGGCGTGGTCCTGGTGGCGGCCATTGTCTGTCTCGCTGCGGTTGGCCTGTGGGCTGGCGTGGTGACTTCCCTGGCCTACCTGTGGTGATCCCCGGCCTATGAGACTCCCGCTCTCCCCTGTGACGGCGGCGGTGCTGCGCGGTGGGGGGCGGGTCTGCAAGTGCACTACTCCAACGAAGAGGAGACGCACGTGGCAACAACATTACAAACCCGTACCCGCGACCCGCAGATCATCCTGAACGCACTGGCAAACCGCGTGCCCCACCTGGTCACCGACACTGAACCGACCTTGTGGGACCGGGAAGTCGCGCTGCTGCTGCGCGACAACAGCGTCATGACCCGTGACACTGCCGAACGGCTGCTGGGCCAGGCCATCGCGTACACGATCACCGCCATGGAGCGGAAGGGCGTGGACATGGGCGTCGGCTACACGGTGGATGTGGCCGTGCACGCCCTGATCCTGGACACCCCTCTGTACTTCGCTCTGTGCGACGAGTACAACGACGGCCAGTACAAGCACCACGCGCCGCTCATCGAACGGCGCTGCGACGGCACCGTGATGCGTACGGCGGAGATCCTGCAGGACAACGGATTCGCTGTGGACGACGAACTGTGGGCCATGGACGCGGCGGAGTGCTCGCCGTGTGACAACAAGGTGCCCGACAGCCACTAGCAGCGCCCTGTACGGGTGTCCCTGCCCTCTCCCGGGGCGGGGACACCGAACCAACCGTGAGACCGAGGACGACAGTTGCCGGCACAGCACAACATCGATTCCGAACGCGAACTTTGGGACGCTTACGCGGAGAGCACCATGGACAAGGCTCTGCAGGCTAATCCGGTCTTCTGCTGGACGCAGTACGCCGGGCATGGCCCAGGCCCGGAACTGTTGGAGTCGCCGCAAACGGCGTTGGAGATCGGCTGTGGTACCGGGCGGGCGCTGGCGTTCCTCATGAACCGGGGAGTCAAGGCCACGGGCTTGGATCTGTCACCGGTCGCCATCAAGCACTTGACCGAGCGCTGGGGATCGACGGGCGCGGAGTTCGTGTGCGCGGAAGTGCTTGAGCACCTGGCGGCTAGCACGGAGACGTACGACGCCATCTATTCGATCTTCGGGGCGGTGTGGTTCACCGACCCAGCCAAGCTACTTCCGTTGATTGCTAAGCGGCTGAATCCGGGCGGCGTGCTCGCCTTCTCCCAGCCTCCGGCTATCCCTGGCGCGTACGGGCCACAGGGCATGTACAAGGGAGGGTTCGCTGGCAGGGCCATGTACACGTACCGGTACAGCTACACGCCCCGGAAGTGGGAAGGTCTCCTGCTCAAGGCCGGATTCAAGGAAGCGGACGTACAGGTCCTGGACGCTCCAGAACAAGATCACATTGGGACTCTGATCGCCCGCGCGGTGGTTTCCTGAGAAACAGGACCGAAGTAAAGAATGAACGCCCCGACCCATTCAGGCCGGGGCGTTTCGTTGGTTCGTTAGAGCAGAGCAAGGAAGGGGTTGGAGTCGGCTGGCGATTCCGGCCGCTTCACCGGCTGTGGTTCCGGGGTCTGCTTGGGGACCAAGCGGTAAGCATCCATCTGCACAACCGTGGCGCGGTTCTCTTCACGCTCCACAGCGACCGGCATCGGTTGCGGGGCCGGGTTCGGCTGCTCGGCGTGAGGGTAATCGCCACCGCGGAGCGTGAAAACGGTGGCCGGACGGCCGGTCTTCCCCGAGCGATCCACGGTCACCACCACATCGGGCAGTTCCTTGACCTCCGCTGCGGTCGCCCCGACATACGGGAGCACCTGAGAGGACGTGGCCCGGCCGCCGTGCATCTCGATCCGTGCGCGGACCTTCTCCGCCAGGCTGAGCGGCTGACGCTTGCCCTTGGTGCCGGTACCGGCCGTGATCTCCTGAACCGATTCCATGGCGTACGTGACCAGAGCAGCAGCGGCTTCAAGGTCCTCAGGGGTGACCTGGGCGCGCAAGTCGAACAGGGCATACAAGGCCGCGATGCGGCGCACCTGCTCATTGCAGCGGGCGGCGAACGGCTTCAACTCCTCGGACTCCCGAGCCTTGGTGAGCATGTCGCGCCGGATGATGTCGGCGGTGTCGTAGGCGCCCTCGGAGAGGGTGACCAGTTCGGCCCGCTGGCCGTGGCGCACGGCACGTGCCATTGCTTCCCCAGCCTCCGGTATCAGGTGCGCGGGCATCCGGTCACGTTCGCTCAGCCAACGAACCTGGGTGACGGGGAGGATCAGCAGACGGTTGTAGGAGCCGCCGTCGCGTTCGGTGGTGCTCATGCTGGCCCGGAACTCTTCGGGCGTGATGTGTCCCATGATCGAGACGCGGGGAGCGTCCACCTGAACCGGTTCCTTGGCCCTGGACGTGGCGATCGTGGCCCCGTCCCACAAGTCTCGGAGCACCTGGGACAGGTTGGCTTGACGACGCCCGGCCCGCAGCACGCGGGCGTACTCGGTATCGACAATGAGCGCGTGTCCGTCGCGGTCGTCCACGGCCTGAATCAACCCGGCCCCACCGACCACCCCGTTGATCACGTGCCCGGCCATGAACGTGCTGTTCGCGTCCTTGGCAACGGCCGAAGCAACCCCCCAGGACTGCCCCTTGCCCTCGCCCGTCCCCCCACACAGGAGGACATGAAGCATGAGCGGCATGGAGCCGGAACCACGCTGGACGCGGGTCTCGGGAAGCATCGCGGAGAAGGCACACAGCAGACCACCCAACAGTCCAATCGGGGACCACTCCACATGCGGAGCCAGGGAGTTCACCACCGCCCGAAGTCGGCCGGTCGTCATGGTGCGGAAGTCGGGGGTGCTCATGCTGCTATCGCTTCCTCGCGTGTGGGGTGATGGTGGGACGGAGTGGCGTGACGCCAACGGCCAGAGTCCTTGACCAGGACGTCAGGGCTATTCGAGTTCGGCAGGCACAGCGGCACCATCTCCCCGCCGTCGGACGGGATCACGACGGCCCGCGTACGCGCATCCTTGGCTCCGCCGACTTCCGCCGCGCGTTTGGTTGCTGCCACAGTGAACGGATCGGTGGTGACGATCCCGGTACGTCGCTTGCCTTGGTTAGTTGTCCAGGTAACCCAACTACCGGGCGCGTAGCCACGCTTGCTCGGTTTGCTTCCGGCACCGTAGCCCTGGGCTTTCTTCCACACGCTCAGGTCACGGGGCCGGGGGTGCCGACCGCCGCTCGGGACGGTCGGCACGGGCCGGGGAGCGGCATTCAGGCCGCTACCGCTTTTCCCGCCGCATCCTTGTGGGTCAGCTCGTACGCGTGCTTCACGTGCATCGGGATGCGGCCCTTGGACGGGACGACGTAGCCGTTCTCCCGTGCCCAGGCACGAACCGCGCGGTTGCGATCCCGCTCGGTCATGGCCTTGGGACCGACCTTGGCCGGTTCGGGGAGAGGATCCCCACCGACCAACTCACCAGCGCATATTGCGGACTTGAAGCGGCCCGGTACCCGCACGTCCATGCACGGGATAGCGCGCTCCCGAGCGTCACGCAGCTTGGTCCCGTTACGCTCGCCATGCTCCCCCAGGAGCAGGAGGACAGTGGAGTCGTCGGCACGCCCGACCACCTCATAGCCCAGATTGCGGACCGCCTGTCGTGCGTCCGCCCAGTCATACCCGTCAATCTCGCCACTGATCATCACGGACTTCATCGGTTCAGGCTCCGTCGCATCCTCGCTTGCGCGCCCCGCAGCGTCGCCCTCCGACTCGACATCGGCAGACACCGGCTCAGCCACAGTCGCAGGCTCAGACTCAGTAGCCACAGGCTCAGCATCGGGATCGGCATCCGCCCCGTCCCCATCCTGAACACCGGCCCCCAGCGCATCCACCAGGTACTGCCCGAAGACGGCCGTGTGCTCCGTGCACAGGTCCCAGGTGTGAGCTCCCAGGGCCAGAGTGTCCGTGGCTTCTTCCTCGCTCCCGTCACGGGCAATGTGAGCGTCACAAAGCGTCTTCTCAACGGGAACCAGGACAGTCTTACGCATGGGCGTGCGTTCCTTAGATAGGGCGGAAGAGTGAAGTCTTGAGGTAGCCGGAGCACCGCTCTAACGGCCAACCGCATTCGGTGGTGCGGAACTGACTCCATCTTGCACGAATCCAGCCCGAGAAACACCCAGATTAGATTACGAAACCATAACTTCAATGAATTCAATAACGGGGGTAAAGAGTAGTTAGACAATAAAAGGACCCACCGGGGGTGCCTTCCTTGAACCGTGTACGGGTATCAAATTTTCAGCAATTCGAGCTTTCGTCAACACCGAGGTACCCCGAAATGTCCAATAGAATGTTCGCGAAGCCTCCAAAGAGGCTCCAGGTGCCTGCCAGGGAACGGATTCGGCGACTCTCGCCACTTTTTTGGCGTTGAGTGTCACGGAATTGATAAAAGGACACCTAGTGTGCCTTGAACGGGTGCAAAAGAGAGGCCCCCGGCCTGTCGGTCGGGGGCTAAGACTCATGAAAAGTCAGGCCGCGGTACCCCAATCCACCGCGGCCTTCACGATTCCCTTGGTCGGCTTGGACTCATCAAAGGTATTGTCCGTCTTCTTGGTGTCCAGCTCCGGGTACCGCACGATCTTTCCGCCGTACAGGTGGAGAGTGTCGATGTAGTCGGCGCGGTACTTCTCCGACTGTCCCTCACGGAAGCCCGTGAACTGGCTCGCGTAGGTGGCGAATGCCTTGTGTCCGGCCACGATGTCTACACCCTTGGGCATCGCGGTGGTGGAGGCGACGGTGAACCCTCCCAATCGGGCTACGACACCGTTTGCGGTTACGCCGTTCTCACCATAGGCAGCGGCGTTGGCTACGGCTGGATGCTCTACGAGGTACCGCTTCACGCGAGGCGAGACGACCACATATCGGCCCGAGGGAACGTCGTTCTCGTCCAGGGCAAGCATCATGTCCAGGATGGCGCCATACATGGCCGCAGGGATACTTCCGGAGGCCGCCTTGATCTTCGGAAATTCGGTAGCACCCTTGGCGATAATATTTCCCATGAACGTGTCGGCCTCACGGGCCAGGGCACGAATCATTTGCTGATTTATCGGGGAGTTCATGCCCCCGGCCGCCTGGTATTGCTCGACGGTCTCAACGAGCACCTGGAGGTACTTGGCTTCAGTGACGGGCAGCTTTTGATCCACGGTCTCGGGACGCTGGGCAGTCATGCCTTCGGCAATGGTGTAGTCGCCGACCGTGGGGCGCATGAGCGAGTTGATGTGGACGACATCGCCCATCTTCTGAATGGTGCCCTCGTAGTCGTTGTTCGCAACGAACGGGGCTGCCCACACCAGCAGCGGATCAAACTGCGTGAGGAGCTCGGCGTCCCACAACTCTGGGACGAACGTATGGGTGGCGGGGTTCTGGTAGGCAAAGGCCATAGGAGTACTCCTAGTTAGCGCTTACGGACATCGAGGGATACGCGGGGGGCGGGTTGGAACGGGGACCCGGGGAAATAGCCCATGCCCTTAATCTGAGGGAACTCAGGCTGGGAAGGCTTCAGCGGCTCAAGGGCCTTTGCGATGGCCTCAGGTGACGGGTTGCCGTCCTCGCCAAGAAGCTTTGAAGTGTCCAGGTAGTCAGCAAACTCACTGCTCAACTTGATGCCGGCCTGGGCGGCGTGAACCTTGAGTTCGGCCTGTGCAAGCTTGGCCGCGTACTCGCGCTGCACCTCGGCCCGAACGGCATCGGAACCGTCGGCCGGCACCGCGGCCGGAGAATGGGAATCGGTCTGAGGGGTGCTCATCTTAATGTCTCCTAACTAATTGTTCGATTTAGGCAGCCGGGGCGCCCTCGCGGATCAGGGCGTCAACGGCAACGGCCTTGCGGTGCTGTTCGCTGTCCTGGTCACTCATGAGCGACAGCAGCGGCGTGCACAGATGCCGGGACGCCTGCACGAGCATCCGAAGACTCGGAGTGGTCTCTCCGGACTCCCACCGGTAGACGGTTGAGGGAGCCACAAGCATTTCGTCAGCCAGTTCCTCGACAGACAGGCCGAGAGTGATTCGACGGGCAGCGAACGTGTGACGGTCAAACATAAGGAACTCCTTGCAATTGGTTGCTGAAACGCGAATATGTGAGCAAAAATGAGACCCCAGCCACCACGAAGGCAGCCGGGGTCGAAAGGTGCTATGGAGAACTTCCCCCCCTCACTATTAATGTCGGTGTCCCCCACGCACCGAAGGGACGCGAAACGGGAGAGGAGTTCCCTCTACCTAGTACGTAGCTGTCACTACGGACAGCTAGTAACAGGGAATCCGAGAAACGTTGTCGAGATCGCCCGCCGCAGCAGGGCGGAACACTCAGGCTCGGGTATGGCCTCCCTCACTGGGAGGGCGGCCTCTTTGTGTATCTCGTGGGTCCTTCTGTCGCTTCGCTCGTCAGGCCCTCACTCGATGGCCTGGGCTGGTTCAGGACCCCTCAAGGTCCTGGACCCTGAAGTCATGAGTGAAGATGAGGCCCCGGCAAGGGCCTCCTTCTCACCAACAACTACGTTCTATGAGCTACGTACTACCAACTACCCTCTACTAACTAAGTCCCTGGTGTAGCGGGGACATAACGCGGCTACGCAGCCTGGCGGCGGACGCAGACCTCCATATCCCACGGAACGGAGTACGAGAACGGGTCGTTCGGGTCCGGACAGTTCCCTTCCGGGTGCACTGGGCATGTTCCGATTACGGAGGCATCAGCCGGCCGTGACGCAGCATCGACTGCCCCGGCTTTCCTGCGCGGCCTGGAAGGCTTGGTGTCGGCCACGATGATGACGTCCCCCTCAGCAGCCCCGGCCAACGTGCCGTAGTCGTCCAGGATCACCACGGGTGCGGACAGGCGCAGGTTCGCCGCCCGGCTCACCTTCCCGTGCTGGGTGAAGAACCCGATCCTTGTCAGCGTGTCCCGACACGCCTTACCCGGATGGTCCTTGGTGTTGTAGCCGAGCCGTTGGGCTATCTCCGTGTCCCCGGTGAACATCGCACCGGTTCGGCCGTTCACGGCCCGCAGTTGCGCCAAGGCCCACAACAGGTGCTCACGCCCGAACTCCGGCGTCTCCCGCGCCAGGAGACCACCGGGGCCGAACGCGTCGAACAGGGCGCGGCTCCATTCCTCCTTCACGTCATAGGTGGCCTTGAGCAGTCGACGCGGGTGCACAGCATGAGGCATGGGCGACTTCCTTTCAATTGAGAGTGCCAAGGCCCCTGGAGATCCAGGGGCCTTGGTCTGGTGGGTATTGCCGTACGGGGTGACTAGAAGTCGTAGTCGTACCGGTACTTCTCTTCCTTCACCTCTTGCAGTTCCTCCGCTTCCCGGATCAGGTCCTCCAACATCCCCTGGAATACCGCATAAGCACCGGTCTCGTACTCTTCTCCATCGCCGAAGTCCCACGTTCCTTGCAGCGCCCCGTCAGCGCGCCGGGGCAAGTCCTTGGGCGTTATGAGTCCAATCACGCACACACCCTTGGGGGTACCTACTGGGAACATACGCAGTCCCGACTTACGAAGGAACGGCCCTCGCTCTTTCCAACCGGCCATTTCGACCCACTTCTGCCGGTACTTCTGGCCGACGCTCTTCTCAACCCACCGGCCAGGGACGTACGGCTCCTTCCTGAGCTCATCCAAGTTAGAGGCATGACGTTCCATGGTTTCGGTGAGCGCGGTCACGGCCGCTGCGGATGAGGCTTGGGCAACCGCCTGAGACAGGTTCTCCATGGCAGCCTCAAGTTCCTTTATCTGCTGCCTGTTGTCCTTGCCGGGGATATAGGACCTTTCCATGACATCCTGCTCGCCGAGCTTGGACAGAAAGGCTTGCTCCGCAGCCTCGTACAGTTCCTTCTGCGGCCAAGACACTGAGAATGCGCACGCCGTGCCATTGGACCAGGAGGAACAGCGAAAGTACTTGTGTTTCCTGACCTCGCCAGTGCTCAGCTTTGCCGGGGAACTGTTCTCGTACATCTTCAGTCCGCACGGGCAGTACAAGACCCCGGTCATAGGCGAAGCGTTGGACTTGATTCCAGCGCGGTGCCTTCCCAGGCTCGTCACCGTTGCCTGGAGCTTGTCGAACTCCTCGTCCGTCAGGATCGGATCCGCCCACCTGACGGGCATCCCGTCCGTGAGCAAAGGCTCACCCTTGTGCATGGCAACACCCTTAAGGACCGGCTTCTTGAGCATCTTGCCGAGCGTGGAAGTGGTCCACTTGGTGCCCTTGATGTGAGTCTTCACGCCAGGCTTGCCGTCCCTGGCGTTGACGCTCCGCTGATGATCCTGGGAAGTCAGGACGCCACGGGCACAAACGCATACGGCCGCTTCGTCGTTGCCGATGGCGTGGCACTCTGGCAGATGCCGGGGGCGGGCGTTCCAGTCGTTGCAGAGCCGTCCCATAGTCCAGCCCTGCTCTGCTATTCGCTGGTACGCCTCCCGGATCAGAGGTCCCGTCACGGGGTCGATGATGAGCTTGTAACGCTGCTTGCCCTTGTGGTCCGCCAGGACCGGGCGGTAACCGAAGGGCCAAGTGCCGCCACCCCACAGGTTCTCGTCCCTGTAGTACTGGGTCTGGTTCTTGCGCTTCTTGACGATCGCTTCCCGGTACTCCTGAGCCTGTGTCGCCTTGATGTAGGCGATCATGCGGCCCGTGGGAGTGTGAATGTCCAGGGCCGGGTCGTCGAGGCAGACGATCTCCTTGCCGCCCTTGTGGCACCGCTCCGCGAAGCGGTCCCAGTGGTGCTGATCCCTGGTGATGCGGTCCAAAGAGGTGACCATGAGGGCGTCCCACTCGCGCCAGAGCGGGTCCTTCATCCAGCGGCCCAGCTTCGGGCGCTCGTCGAGGTTCACGGCACCTGAGACCGTCGAGTCCTCAACCTCGCCGGCTACGGCGTACCGGCCCTCCTCGGTCGCGGCGTCCAGCTCCTCGCCTTGGCGGGCAAGGGCAGAGCTGTCCTCGGTGTCGCGGCTGATACGCCGCACCTTGAGGACTCGCATACCGGGCAAGAGTCGTGCACTGGACATAGGCACACCTTCCGCTGCGTCCGCCCTGAGCACCAACTTTGGTGATCTTGTTTTCCCAGGGCTGGGAAGCCAACCACGCCGTCCTGGCCCACCTCACCGAACACCGAGTCCCGCTGCACCCATAGCCCCACGGCCAGAGAGCCGGCAACGGCACGAGCCGACAACCGCGCACGCAGAGGACCAACAGCCCGGCCGGGCCCACCGGCGGAAAGCCGGCGACGGCGCGGGCCGGAGGGGATGTCCCGGGGTGCGCCCGCAGGATCTGGAGCAAAGCCCCGGGTATTCCTCACTTGACTGACCAGAGGCGCCCGCACCGAGGACGTACCCCGGGACAGCCCCTCCGGCCCCACCCACGGCGAGAAGCCGCAAAGCGCCAGCCCCCACAACGGGAAACCCAACAACCAACAACGTCCCTCAACCACCCCCCGCCGCCACGGCGCGCAACCACCAACCGCCAAGCCCCGGCGGAAAACCCACCCACCCCCACCCCAACGTGGGAAGCCGGCCCCCTTGCGCAAGGCGCGACAATGGATTGCGGCACACAACCACGGAGGTAGGTACATGTCCGAGCCGCAGCCGGCTCCCGATCCACGCGGTACGGCACCCGATCCACGGGGTACGACGCCCGCCCCCCGCCGCATGAGGCCCGCGCAGCTCCTGTTCGAGCCGCCCGAGGCCACCACCGACCCCGAGCACTTCTTCGGGCTGGAGTCGATGGAAGACCCCGGCGCCCTGCTCGGCCGGGCGACCGAGCTCACGCTCGCCTTCCGCGCCGCGGCCGACCGCGCCACGGAGTTCCAGGCGATCGCCGCCGCCCAGCTCACCGACCCCAGGCGCTTCGACCGGCTGCCGCTGGCGGTGGTCGCCGAACGGGCCGACTGGACCGAGGACTACGCGCAGAAGATGGTCGAGTTCGGCCACAGCCTGCTGCGCAGTGGCGGCACCCTCCCGCCCGACCTCGACTGAACCACGCCCGCCCCCACCGCAAGCCCACGCCCGCACCCGCACCCCAAGATCATGAGCCGTTGGCATATGCGGGGAGCGGAAGATACTCCCCGGCCCGCCACGCTGTCCCGGTTTCCGGCAATCAGGTATGCGGCGTCGCGGGAATCGGTAGACCTGTCCCATGAGCGACTGGCTGCCTGAGACCCCCCGGAACCTCGCCTTCCCCACCACCGCGTACGTGACGCTCGCCGGGGCCGACTGGCTCGCCTCCGCCAGCCCGCACCCCGAGGGCATGCACATGCTGTGGGCGCAGCGGCCGACCGCGCCGAGCGTGCTGCCGTGCGGCACGGCCTTCGACGTGATCGACGCCCCCGCGCTCTTCGGGCGGCGCATGGTGGACCGCCTGTGGTCGGCCGGCCCCGGGTCGGGCCCGGTGGCCGCGCACCGGGGCCGGATCCTGCTGTTCGCGACCCCCGGCACCGCCCACCGGCTGCCCGCGCTGCTGGCGTGGGAGGAGTGGGGCAGCGCCGTGCCGCCGCTGCTGTGCCACGGCAGCGGGGACGCGGTCACGGTGCCGCCGCTGCACCCCCGCCCCCGTAAGGCCACCCGCGGGGACGGCGGGGATGTGGGGGAGCCCACGGCCGCCGGGTCGCGCTGGCTGGTGGCGCCGGACGTCCGCGAACCCTGGCTGCCGGGGCCGGACGTCCTGCTGTGGGCCTGCGTACGGGCCGCCCGCAGCGTGCTCGGCGCAGACCGGGAGACCGCCCGCCCACACCGCGAACCCGCTGCTCAGGGCGCGGATGCCGCGCTCGCGGGAGGCTGAGCGGAAGCGATTTTTGCCCTCCCCGGCCAGGATGCTAATGTTTTCCCCGTCAGCAGGCGCCGCTAGCTCAGTTGGTTAGAGCAGCTGACTCTTAATCAGCGGGTCCGGGGTTCGAGTCCCTGGCGGCGCACAGACGGTCGAAGGCCCCCACTCCGGTGGGGGCCTTCGGCGTATCCGGATACGGACGCAGCCGGGTGCGCGCAGATGTGAGCGGGGCCTCAGCCGGTACTGCGGGTGACCTTGACCGACCATTCGCCGGTGCCGCTCCGGCCCTCGACCTGGATGCGCACGCCGTCCTCGCGGTCGTTCATGCTCTCCCCGACGCCGAGCGGGGCATCGGCGAGCGGCGGGTTGACGGAGGTGCCCACGCAAGCCGAGGTACCGGGATGGCCGTCGAGCACCTTCACCGGTCCCGACCCCGAGGCTGTGGAGCTGCGGACCCGGTAGACAAGGACGCCCTCGGTACAGATGGTGCGGTCGTTGCCCTCGGCGCCGCGGG
This sequence comes from Streptomyces sp. NPDC057743, assembly GCF_042798755.1. NCBI lineage: Bacteria > Bacillati > Actinomycetota > Actinomycetes > Kitasatosporales > Streptomycetaceae > Streptomyces > Streptomyces sp. NPDC057743. The sequence continues at coordinate 122,597 of NZ_JBHVJX010000012.1, read as the reverse complement.
CCTCCATGGCGAGCGCACTGTCCGGGCCGGTGCGGACGACGAGGAGGCGGGGGCGGCGGTGTTCGCCGGGGGCCTCGGGGGCGGAGAGGGTCCGCAGGGTGTGCATCCGGGGGCGGTCGGGGTTGACGCAGTCGACCTGGCCGTCGGTGATCCAGCCCAGGCGCCACTTGTGCCAGGCGAACGGCTCGGGGGCCAGGCCGAATTGGCTACCCATGAGGTCCCAGTCGCCCACGTGCGTGTCCCAGTCGCCGCGGCCGCTCTCCGGCCGGTGGTAGAGGTCGGGGAGGTCGAAGACGTGGCCGGTCTCGTGGGCGAGGACGTTGCGGTCGGGCGGACTGTGCTCGAAGACGGTGACGAAGCGGCGGAGTTCGACGCCGTCGGCGTGCATCGGCTGGTCGAGGTTGACGACCTTGGTCGCGTCCGAGTCGACGCCGGGGGCGTTGGGGTCGGCGACGAGGTAGATGAGGTCGTAGCGGCTGAAGTCGACGGTGGGGTCGGCGGCGGCGACCGCTTCGCGGAGGTAGGCGGAGCGGCGCCCGGAGTCCCAGTCGCGCTGTATGCCGTACCAGGTGGAGGGGCGGGGCATCCGGACCCAGCGGTCCTGGACGTGGGTGCGGAGGTGGAACCTGCCGTAGGAGGCGCGTTCGAAGAAGCGGGAGGTGGCCGGGAAGTAGTCACCGGAGAGCTGCCCGGGGCTGGTGGTGGGCTTGGCGTCCGGGAAGGACAGGAAGATCATCACCGCGTGGAGGGTGTGGTCCGGGCGGGGATAGGCGCCGTTCCAGCTGTCGACGCCCTCGGAGTGGTGGGCGTCGGTGCGTCCCAGGGCGCAGGAGAGGGCCGCTTCGGAGGCGGTGGCGGGGCCGGCCACGATGGAGGTGGCGATCAGCGCGCTCAGGGAGGTGGCCACGGCTGCGACGCGCCGCATGCGTCGGCTGTCCACCCCGTGGGGTGTCTGGGCGCGCGGCACGTGGACCTCCAGGGACGGATTCGGGACACCCATCTACCCTGAGGTGATTTCATGCTCTTCGTCCTGATATGGCAGCCCATATGGGTGACGAGTGCGCCACCCTTGCTCCGTAACGGAAAGTCACAAGCGACTAAAGGGGCAATCGGGATGAACAGAGCCGGGCAGAATTGGCTGAACTTCCGTCATGCGTGCGGATGGTCACGGCTTCGTCGCTGGATCGGCCCTCGGGCCAGCCTCTATGATCGCCACACTTTCCAGGGCGAGGTCCCCCCTCCGTCACGAGACAAGCGCCATGCGGGAGCGAGCAGTGAGCGGACACCCCGACAGCACGGGCCGCACGCCCGGAGCGACACTGCCCTCGGTGACGGACCGTGAGGGTGCGACCAAAGAATCGGGAGTCCGGCCCGCTCCCCCGGGCGCCGTCGACGCCTCGGCGCGCTGCGACGGCACCGCCGCCTCGCTCGGCGACTACCGCGCCGCCTTCCACGCCGCGAACCTCCCGATGGCGGTCCTCAACCGCGACGGGCTGGTGCTCGCGGCCAACCCCGCGCTGGGCGAGCTGATCGGCACCGATCCGGACGACCTGGTGGCGGCCAACGCCGCGGACCTCACCGACCTGGGGGCCGATCCGCGGGTGTGGACGGCCTACCGCGAGGTGCTGTGCGGCCGCAGTGACCGGCTGCGCTGCACCCGGCGGCTGAAACGGTCCGACGGGACGTCGGTGTGGGTGGAGGTGACCGTCGAGCCGGTCACCGAGGGGCCGTTGGGCGGTGAGGAGCGGGTGCTGCTGTCGGCCGCGGACATCAGCGACCGGCACGATCTGCTGGCCAGGTTGCGGCACTTGCAGATGCACGACCCGGTGACCCGGCTGCCCAATCGCGCGCTGTTCTTCGAGCGGCTCTCGGCGGCGCTGGAGACGGCGGCCTTCGACCGGGCGGGCACCGGCCGGATCGGGCTGTGTTATCTGGACCTGGACGGCTTCAAGGCGGTCAACGACACCCTGGGGCACCGGGTCGGCGACCGGCTGCTGGGCGCGGTGGCGAAGCGGCTGACGCACTGTGCGGAGCAGGCCGCGGAGCGCGGGTCGGGCCGCGGTGGGCATCTGGTGGCCCGGTTGGGCGGCGACGAGTTCGCGTTGCTGGTGGAGGACTCCACCGGCACCGACCAGGTGGCGGAGCTGGCGCAGTCGGTGTTGGACGCGCTCCAGCGGCCGTTCGACCTGGCGGGGCAGCGACTGTCGGTGTCGGCGAGCATCGGCGTCGTGGAGCGGGCGGCCAGCGGCACGACGGCGACGGGGCTGATGCAGGCCGCGGACACCACGCTGTACTGGGCCAAGGAGGACGGCAAGGCCCGTTGGACGCTCTTCGACCCGGAGCGCAATGCCCACCGGATGACCCGGCAGGCGCTGTCCAGCACGCTGCGGCCGGCGGTGGACCGCGGGGAGTTCACGCTGGAGTACCAGCCGCTGGTGGGGCTGGGGGACGGCCGGGCGGAGGGCGTGGAGGCGCTGGTGCGGTGGCGGCACCCGCAGTTCGGGGTGTTGTCGCCGAATCGGTTCATCGCGCTGGCCGAGGAGAACGGCTCGATCGTCGAGCTGGGGCGCTGGGTGCTCTCGCGGGCCTGCTATCAGGCGCGGGCCTGGCAGTTGGCGCACCCCGGGGACCAACCGCTGTTCGTCAGCGTGAATGTGGCGGTGCGTCAGGTGTGGGATTCGGACCTGGTCGCGGACGTGGCTGGAATCCTGGCGGAGACCGGGCTGCCGCCACGGCTGTTGCAGCTGGAGCTGACCGAGTCGGCGGTGATGGGGTCGGCGGGCCGGCCGTTGCAGGCGTTGCAGGCGCTGAGCGACATGGGCGTGCGGATCGCCATCGACGACTTCGGCACCGGCTACTCCAACCTCGCCTACCTCAGCCGACTCCCGGTGTCCACGCTGAAGTTGGACGGCTCGTTCGTGCACGGTTTCCGCTCGCAGGAACATCCCAATCCGGCCGACGAGATGATCGTGGAGGCGCTGGTCGCGCTGGCGCACCGGCTGGGGCTGACGGTGACCGCGGAGTGCGTGGAGAGCGCCGAGCAGGCCGAGCGGCTGCGCCGGATCGGCTGCGACACCGGGCAGGGCTGGCTGTACTCCCGGCCGGTGGCGCCGGATCGGGTGGAGGCGCTGTTGGATGCGGGGCGCGCGTGCGGTTGAACCGGCGCGCGCCCCGCGTCGTGTGTCAGCCCTGCGGGAGCCCGTAGGCGTCGGCTATGAGCTCGTAGGAGCGGCGGCGGGCCGCGCCGGTGTGGGCGTTGGCGGTGATCATCAGCTCGTCGGCGCCGGTGCGCTTGGCGAGGTCGTCGAGGCCCTGGCGGACGGCGTCGGGGGTGCCGTGGATGACGTTGCCGAGCCAGCTGTCGACGAAGTCCCGTTCCACGTCGCTGAATTGGTGGGCGGCGGCCTCCTCGGGGGTGGGGACGAGGCCGGGGCGGCCGGTGCGCAGCCGGAGCATGGCGAGCGCGCCGGTGCGGACCTGGCGGTCGGCCTCCCGCTCGTCCTCGGCGGCCAGCGCGGAGACGCCGATCAGGGCGTAGGGCTCGGCGAGCACCGCGGAGGGGCGGAACGAGGAGCGGTAGAGGTCGAGGGCCGGGAGGGTGTTGGCCGCGGAGAAGTGGTGGGCAAAGGCGAACGGCAGGCCGAGCGTGCCGGCCAGTTGGGCGCTGAAGCCGGAGGAGCCGAGCAGCCACAGGGGCGGGCGGTGCGGGGACTGGACGCCGCCGGGCGCGGTGGCCTGGACGGGGCCGGGGACGGCGTGGATCCGGGCGTAGGGGTGGCCGGCGGGGAAGTCGTCGTCGAGGAAGCGGGTCAACTCCGCAAGCAGCTGCGGGAATTCCTCGGCACCCTCGTGCAGCCGCTCGGTGCGGCGGAGGGCGGCCGCGGTGGCGCCGTCGGTGCCGGGGGCGCGGCCCAGGCCGAGGTCGATGCGGCCGGGGGCCATCGCCTCCAAAGTGCCGAACTGCTCGGCGATGACCAGGGGGGCGTGGTTGGGCAGCATCACGCCGCCGGAGCCGAGCCGGATGCGGTCGGTGTGGGCGGCGAGATGGGCCAGCAGCACCGCGGGCGAGGAGGAGGCGACGCCGGGCATGGAGTGGTGCTCGGCGACCCAGTAGCGGTGGAAGCCGCGGCGCTCGGCGGTGCGGGCCAGCTCGACGGAGGTGCGGACGGCGTCGGTCGCGGTGGTGCCGGCGCCGACCGTCACCAGGTCGAGCACGGAGAGGGGGACGGGTGCGGTGCCCGGGGCGGTGGCCCGGATTCCGTCGTCCCCGGGACGGCCGTTGCTGCCCCGGGTCTGCTGGTCTTCGCCGCTCACGGTGCGGGTCCTCCTCGCGTCGCGCGTTTCGCCATCGGTGGCTTGCGAGGAGGTTAACCGGAGAAGTTCTCCGGTTATTCCCGGGGCGGGGGTACGGATTCCGGCCATGAAGCGGCTCCCGGTGGAGACCGGGAGCCGAGGGGTGCGGGCGGGCGGGGCCGGGCCGTCAGGCGCCGGCCGGGCGGGAGAACAGCGCGCCCAGCTCCGGGCAGGCCAGCGGGCGGTCGAGCAGCCGCAGGCCCTCCCAGACCGTCACCTGATTGGCGGTGAGCACCGGTTTGCCGAGCGCGTTTTCGAGGGCGGGCAGATGGGCGGCGGTGTGCAGGGCGGTGTCGGGCAGCAGGACGGCCTCCGCGTCGGGGTGGTCGCCGGCGCGGGCCAGCGCGAGCACCTCCTCGCGCCCCCAGGTGCCGACCTCGGCGGCGGTGATGATGCCGCTGCCACGGGTGGCGACGACCTCGATGTCGGCGGCCTTCAAGAACGCGTGGAAGTACTCGGCGACATCGGCCGGGTACGTGGCGGCGATCGCGACCCGGCGGACGTCGAGGGCCGCCACGGCGTGCGCGAAGGCGAAGGAGGTGCTGGAGGCCGGCAGCCCGGCCCGCGCCGACAGCTCCCGCACCTGCTGCTGGGCGCCCTCCCGGCCGTAGATGAAACTGGCGCTGGTGCAGGCCCAGACGACGGCCTCGGCGCCGCGCTCCCGCAGCGCGTCGACACCGGCCGCGAGGCGGGCCGCGGAGCCCATCTCCAGTAGGGCGTCGACGCGGTGGGCGTCCTCGCCGATGTCGGTGTGGACGAGCGGCAGGCGGACCGCGCCGTCCAGGAGCGCTTCGAGCCGGGGGTAGTCGTCCTCGGCGGAGTGGCCGGGGTAGAGGAAGCCGACCGATGCCATGCAGTTCTCCCTTACGGGTGGGGGCGAGCGGTGGTACGGGGTGCGGCGGACCGGGCGTCAGACCGGGGGCTGGCCCGGGTCGTCGGGGAGGTACGGGGGCGTTTCGGGGCCGTCGCCGGGCTCCGCGTCGGGCGGCGGGGCCGGCGGTCCCGCGAAGGCGGCCTCGGGGGTCGGTCCGGGGCCGCTCCGCGGCGGGGGCTGCGTGCCGGTCATGGCGGCCGGGCCGCTGCGCGCCACCGGGTCGAGCAGCGCCTGGTACGGGCCGACGGCCTCGGCGCCGATCATGCGCAGCGCCGCCCACATCGTCACCTGATTGGCGGACAGCACCGGCATCCGCAACTCGGCTTCCAGTTGGGGGATGACGTCGTAGGTGGGCAGGTTGGTGCAGCTGATGAACAGGGCGTCGGCGGCACCGATGACGGCGGCCCGGGCCATGTCGACGACGTCGCGGTAGGGGACCTTCCAGATGTGCCGGGTGAGCCCCAGATAGGCGCGGCCGGTGACGATGACGCCCGCTTCGCCGAGGAACTCCTCCAGGGAATCGGTGACCGACTTGGTGTACGGGGTGACGACGGCGATGCGTCGGGCACCGATCTCGTGGAGCGCCTCGATCGCGGCGCCCGAGGTGGTCAGCGCGGGGACCTCCCCGGCCTGCGTTATGGCCGCGCACATCGCGCGTTCGCCCACCATGCCGCCGACGAAGCTGCCGGAGGTACAGGCGTACGCGACGACCTGCGGCGATACGGCGCACAGGGCCTGGACAGCGGCGTCCAGGGTCTCGTGCTCGCTCACCAGGCGGGCCAGGTCGAGGCTGACCTCGACCGGCACGAAGGGAGTTCGGGTGAGGTGCAGGGACACATCGTCGGGTACCCAGCGCCACAGTTCGCGGTCGAGGGCGAAGTCGAAGGGGGCGACGACGCCCACGCCGAGCTGCGGCTGCGGGCCACCCAGAAAGGAGACGTCCATAAGGGCCCCTAGAAGGCACGAAGGGCTATGTGGCACGGCCAGTGGCCGGAGAGGTTGTGCAACAACACCGGACAAGCCGGGGACGTCGGGACAGAGCCGTTGTTGACACGGTAGATACGACTTCTTAGCGTGGTCAATCCTCGCATCTCAGGCATCTGTCGGCGCCCTGTTCCTTGATACGGGGCACTCGTTTCAGAACGGTTTCTGGCCTATGTCCGAAAGCACCGGCAGCACCGAGCGCACCGTCCTCGTTCTGGGCTCCGATCCCCTCCCCCAGCTGGATCGGATCGCCGGCCGGGCCAAGGTCGTCTTCGCCGACGAGAAGACCCTGGCCGGCCTACTTCCCACCGCCGATGTGCTGTTGGCCTGGGACTTCACCTCCGACGCGATCCGGGAAAGCTGGCCGGAACGCGGCCCCCGGCCGGGGTGGGTGCACACCGCGAGCGCCGGCGTGGACCGGCTGCTGTGCCCGGCACTGGTCGCCGACGACACCGTCGTCACCAACGCCCGCGGGGTCTTCGAGCAGCCGATCGCCGAGTACGTCGCGGGGCTGGTGATCGCCATGGCCAAGGATTTCTACGGGAGTTGGGAGCTCCAGCGGCAGCGGCGGTGGCAGCACCGGGAGACGCTGCGGCTGGCCGGGACCCGCGCGGTGGTGGTGGGTTCCGGGCCGATCGGCCGGGCCATCGGCACCACCTTGTTGGCACTGGGTGTCGCGGTGGATCTGGTCGGCCGCCGGGAGCGGACCGACGACCCCGCGTTCGGCCGGGTGCACGGGGCCGGGGCGCTGAACGGGCTGCTGCCGCAGGCGGATTGGGTGGTCTGCGCGGCGCCGCTGACCGAGGAGACCCGGGGGATGTTCGGGGCCGAGGCGTTCGCGCTGATGCCCGGCCGGGCCCGGTTCGTCAACGTCGCGCGCGGGCCGCTGGTCGTCGAGGAGGCGCTGGTCGCGGCGTTGCGCCAGTGGCGGATCGCGGCGGCGGCGCTGGACGTCTTCGAGGCCGAACCGCTGGGCGCGGACAGCCCGCTGTGGGACGTGCCGCACCTGATCGTCTCCCCGCACATGAGCGGCGACACCCTGGGCTGGCGGGACGTGCTCGCCGAGCAGTTCCAGGACAACTTCGACCGGTGGGCGGCCGGGGCTCCGCTGCTGAACGTGGTCGACAAACGCCTCGGGTACGTACCGGTGCAGTGACCGCGCGGGCCGTGGCGGGCCCGGCCCGCGGCGGTCCGTGCCCCGCCCGCCGTCCCGCCCGGGGCGGCCGACGCTCGGAGGACGCATGACCAACGGACCGACCCGCCTCACCGACCTCACCGCGACCCGGCTGACGGCCGGCTACGCCGCCGGCGAGTTCTCCCCGGTCGAGGTGGTCGAGGCGGTGCTGGAGCGGGCCGAGGCCACGCAGGCCAGCCTCAACGCCTTCACCCGGATCGACGCGGAGCAGGCGCTGGCGCAGGCGGCGGCCTCGGCGGAGCGCTGGCGGCGCGGGGCGCCGGACGGGCCGGTGGACGGGGTTCCGGTCACCGTCAAGGACCTGCTGCTGACCCGGGGCACGCCGACGCTGCGCGGGTCGCGGACGGTGCGGGCCGACGGCGCGACGTGGGACGAGGACGCGCCGGCGGTGGCCCGGCTGCGGGAGTCCGGGGCGGTGTTCGTCGGCAAGACCACCACGCCGGAGTTCGGCTGGAAGGGCGTCACCGACTCCCCGCGGCACGGGGTGACGGGCAATCCGTACGATCCGGCGCGCACCTCGGGCGGTTCCAGTGGGGGCAGCGCGGCGGCGGTGGCGTCGGGGGCGGGGCCGTTGAGCCTGGGCACGGACGGCGGGGGGTCGGTGCGGATCCCGGCGTCGTTCTGCGGCATCTTCGGGCTGAAGGCGACCTACGGGCGGGTGCCGGCGTATCCGGCGAGCCCGTTCGGGACGCTGGCGCACGTGGGGCCGATGACGCGGGACGCGGCGGACGCGGCGCTGTTGATGGACGTGATCTGCGGCCCCGATTGGCGGGATTGGTCGCAGCTGGCCCCTCTGGAGGGGTCGTTCAGGGAGGCGTTGACGGGGGGCGTGGTCGGGCTGCGGGTGGCGTACAGCCCGTCGTTGGGCTGGGATGTGCCGGTGGCGCCGGAGGTGGCGGCGGCGGTGCGGCGAACGGTGGACGCGCTGGCCGGGCTCGGCGCGGCCGTCGAGGAGATCGACCCGGGGGTGGCGGACCCGGTGGAGGCGTTCCACACGCTGTGGTTCAGCGGCGCGGCCCGGCTGGTGCAGCCGCTCCCGGAGGCCGAGCGGGAGTTGCTGGACCCGGGGTTGCGGGAGGTCTGCGCACAGGGCGCCCGGTACGGCGCGCTGGACTACCTGGCGGCGGTGGACGTGCGGATGGCGCTGGGACGGGCGATGGGGCGGTTCCACAGCGTCTACGACCTGTTGGTGACGCCGACCGAGCCGATCACCGCGTTCGCCGGCGGCCTGGAAGTACCGCCTGGTTCCGGCCACGCGCGGTGGACGGGGTGGACGCCGTTCACCTACCCGTTCAACCTCACCCAGCAGCCCGCCGCGACCGTGCCCTGCGGGGTGGACGGCGACGGGCTGCCGATCGGGGTGCAGTTGGTGGCGGCGCGGCACGCGGACGCCCTGGTGCTGCGCGCCGCGCACGCGCTGTACGAGGCGGGGGCCGCGGGGATCCCGGGGCCGCCGGTTCCGTAGGGGGGTCCTTGGGGGCGGTCCGCGGGGCGTTCCGTAGGGGGCGGTCGAACGGATGCCGTAAGGGGTGGCTGGGCCCCCTGCGGGGCCTCAACGCGGCGGGGGCGGTGGGTATTTCCGGTGGCCGCCGCCCCCGCTGGGCGGGCCGGCTAGGCGCGGCGGAAGCTGAGGGTCTCCCCCAGGGCGCCGGCCCGCCAGAGGTCCTGGCAGGCGTCGGCCATCCGGTCCAGGCCCTCGACGACCGCGCCCCAGACGATGCCCGGCACCCAGCCCGCGTCCCCGTTGATCAGCAGGTTGTTGCGCTCGTAGAAGAGCGCGAGGTCGACGACGGTGGCGCGGCCGCGGTGCTTGGCCGCGCTCTCGTAGCCGTAGGAGGCGGTGCCCAACTGGGTGTCGCTGAAGGTGAAGTAGCAGAGGTCGCCGGGGATCGGGGTGATGGTGGGGTTCTCCAGCGGCGGTTCCTCGGGCGCGAACGGCGGGACCAGGGCGTAGATCTCGTTGCGGGCGTACTTGGCGTGGTAGACGTCGCCGCCGAGCGGCAGGGCGTCCCAGACGGCGGCACAGGTGAGCGGGGCGCGATCGTCGAGCAACTTGGCCGTGCAGCTCACGCCGCGCTTGTCCAGGGAGACTTCGATGAAGCGATCGGTCATATCCCGAGCGTAGGGGGCATTACCGGCGTACGGAACATCTCCCGCGGCGATGTGAAGGGCTGGAAACGATCGGCATAGGCGTGAACGGTCCGGGTAACCGCGCGCCCATGGCTCGGTCACAGGGCAACACCTCAGACAATCAGGGGTCACACCACCGACAACCCGGCCCCCGGAGACCCGAGATATCCAGACATCGGACGAGCGGCATCCGCCGCCGGTCGCTGCTCGCGGGGGTGGCGGCGCTCGGCGCAGCGGGGGCCATGGGCGCGGCGAGCGGGTGCAGCCGGGTCCCGACCGCGAAGACCACGGGCGGCGGGCAACTCCTGGAGCAGCTACGGAAGAAGGGCTCGGTCACCCTCGGCCTGGCCGGCGAGCAGCCCTACGGCTACATCGGCACCGACGGCAAGATGACCGGTTCGGCACCCACCATCGCCCGGGTGATCTTCAAGCGGCTCGGCGTCCCGCGCGTCGAGCCGTTCCCCACCGACTTCGGCTCGCTGATCGTCGGGCTGAACTCCCGGCAGTTCGACGTCGTCGCGGCCGGGATGTACATCAATCCCCAGCGCTGCGCCCAGGTGATCTTCGCCGATCCCGAGTACCAGATGTTGGACGCCTTCCTCGTCCGCAAGGGCAATCCGCTGAAGCTGCGCACCTACAAGGACATCGCACGCACCCGGGCCCGGATGGCCACCGGCGTCGGCTACGCCGAGATCGACTACGCCAAGGCCGCCGGGGTCACCAACATCACCACGCTGCCGGACCAGTTGGCGGGTCTGCTGGCGGTGGAGCAGGGGCGGGTGGACGTCTTCGTCGGCACCGCGGTGACGGTCCGCAACGTCGTGCGGCAGTCGCGGACCACCCAGGCGCAGGCCACGCCCGAGGTCACCCCGTACCTGAACGGGAAGCCGGTGATCGACGTGGGCGCCTTCGCGTTCCGCACCCCGGAGACCCACCTCCGGGACGCCTTCAACCGGGAGCTGCACCAGATGAAGCGGTCCGGCGAACTCCTGGACCTCATGCGGCCGTTCGGCTTCACCGCCCGGCAGATGACGAAGATCACCGCCAAGGAGAAGTGTCGGCCATGAGCGACATCACCTGGGGTCTGTGGCAACTCCTCTTCAGGGGCGTCTGGGTCACCGTCCAGCTCACCGTCTACAGCGCGGCGCTGGCCGCCGTGGTGGCGTTCGGCATCGGCCTCGCGCGCACCCACCGCCGGTGGTTGGTGCGGTTCCTGTCCGGGGCCTACTTCGAGATCTTCCGCGGCACGTCGGCGCTGATCCTGATGTTCTGGGTGTTCTTCGTGCTGCCGTTGGGGTTCGGCTGGCAGTTGGCCCCGATGTGGGCCGCGGTGCTGACGTTGGGCCTGACGTACGGCGCGTACGGTTCCGAGGTCGTCCGGGGCGCGATCGCCGCGGTGCCGGCGGCCCAACGGGAGGCGGCCGTCGCGCTCAGCTTCTCGCCCGCGCAGGAGCTGCGGAAGGTCGTCCTGCCGCAGGCGTGGCCGGGGATGGTCCCGCCGTTCAACAACCTGCTGATCGAACTGCTCAAGGGCACCGCGCTGGTGTCGATCCTGGGCGTCGGCGACATCGCCTTCGGCGCCGCCCTGGTGCGCAACGCCACCACCCAGAGCGCCCCCGTCTACACGATCATCCTGGTGATGTACTTCGTCCTCGCGTTCGCCCTGACCCGCGGGATGCGGGCGGTGGAGCGGCGCGCCAAGGCGGGCGTCGGGCAGGCCCCGACCGGGCGACCGAGGCCGCGGCCACGGCTGCGCCCGGCCACCGGCCCGGCGATCACCGGCACCGCCACTCCCGCGGAAGGTGAGGCCCGATGACCTTCGACTGGTCCGCGGTCGGCCGTTTCCTGCCGATGTTCTGGCAGGGCGTCCTGGTCACCCTGGAGGCCCTGGTCCTGGGCTCGTTGATCGCCTTCGCGCTCGGCCTGGTCTGGGCGCTGGCGCAGCGCTCGTCCCTGAGGGCGGTGCGCTGGCCGGTGACCGCGTTCACCGAATTCGTGCGCAACACCCCCCTGTTGGTGCAGCTGTTCTTCCTATTCTACGTGATGCCCGAGTGGGGCGTGACGCTCAGCGCGCTGGCCACCGGCGTGATCGGGCTGGGCCTGCACTACTCGACGTACACCGCCGAGGTCTACCGCTCCGGCATCGACGGCGTCCCGGCCGGCCAGTGGGAGGCGGCCGTCGCGCTGAGCCTGCCGCGCCGCCGCACCTGGACGGCGGTGATCCTGCCGCAGGCGGTCCGCCGCGTCGCGCCGGCCCTGGGCAACTACGTCATCGCGATGCTGAAGGACTCGCCGATGCTCTTCGCCATCGGCGTGCTGGAAATGCTGGGCCAGGCCCGGCAGTTCTCGTCCCAGACCTTCCAGACCGTCGAGCCGTACACGGTCGTCGGCGTCGCCTTCATCGCCCTCGCCTACCCCGCCTCCCTTCTCCTGCGAGCCCTGGAGCGCCGTCTTGTCCGCTGACCCGCACACCCCGAACACCCCGCCCGCGGCCGCCTCCGGGGCCACCGAGCTGATCCGCTTCGACCAGGTCAGCAAGCGCTTCGGTGCGCACACCGTCCTCGACTCCCTCGACATAAGCGTCTACACCGGCAAACACGTCACGCTGATCGGCCCGTCAGGCTCCGGAAAGACCACGATCCTGCGGCTGTTGATGACGCTGCTCAAACCGGACGAGGGCACCATCAAGCTCGGTGGCCGGTACCTCACCCACGAGGAGAAGGGCGGCAAACTGGTCCCGGCGAGCGACCGTTACAGCCGCGAGATCCGCAAGAACATCGGGATGGTCTTCCAGCAGTTCAACCTCTTCCCCAACATGAAGGTGCTGCGGAACCTCACCGAAGCCCCGGTGCACGTCCTCGGTTTGGACGCGGAGGCGGCCGAGGAGCGCGCCCGCGACCTCCTCGAACTCGTCGGCCTCACCGCCCATCTGGACAAGTACCCCTCGCAGCTCTCCGGCGGTCAGCAGCAACGCGTCGCCATCGCCCGGGCCCTGGCGATGCGCCCGCAGGTCCTGCTGCTGGACGAGGTGACCTCGGCCCTCGACCCGGAACTGGTGGCCGGCGTCCTGGACCTGCTGCGCGACATCGCCCACTCCATGGACATCACCATGCTCTGCGTCACCCACGAGATGAACTTCGCCCGGGACATCTCGGACTGCGTGATGATGTTCGACGCCGGGCGGGTCATCGAATTCGGCCCGCCGGAACGGATCTTCACGGCCCCGCAGCACGAGCGGACCCGGGAGTTCCTGAGCGCGGTCCTGTAGGGGCGCGGCGAGCGGCTCGTTGAAGGGGCGCCGCCCTGGGGCGTGCGGGAGCGCGGCATGTGGTGCGCGTTCCCGTACGCCCCATCCGCGTCCCGGTCTCGGACGTTCGGGCGCCGGGCCGGGCGCGCCACCGCCTTTGAGACATCCGAGACCCCTGAGCCCTCTGAGGCGCACGGTACACATGAGGCGTACGCACACCAGACGGAAGGGCGAGCACCCGTAGCAGAATTGGGGCACCAGAGCCTCAGGCGAAAACCCGACACTCCGTCAACTCCGCACGTCACCAGGGGCCGTCAACCGCCGTCCTCGGCACCCCACCCGGACCGCTCCCGACCCCCCGTTGCCGCCGGTCCGCGCGATATTGGCCGACCTGGTCATGACCTGGGCATATGCCAGCGTGCAGGGCGCCTGCACAGACGCGTGAACCACCCCGCTTTTCAGTCAAGACCCCCTCCATCCGGGCCCGTTGACCGCTATCGTGATACGAGCCCGTTGACCGGAAGCGCCCCGCGTTCCGCGTAGGTCGCGCCCGATCGACGGTCACGACGCAAGCGGTACCAACCTCCTAGGGGGACACCGTGGCGCTGAAGCCCGAGCCGACCGCGCCGTTCCATTCGGTGCAGCACGCCCTTCGCGTACTCGAAACGATCTCGCGGCACGCCGATGGCGTGACCGATGCGCAGATCGCTCGCGAGACCGGTCTGTCGGCAGCCCACCTCACCCAGATGCTGTCCATGCTGCGCCGCGAAGGCTACGCGCATCAACTCGCCGACGGTGCATACGTCGTCGGCGAGTCGCTGCTCCTGCTGGGCTCGGGCTCCGACCGCAGCCGCGCCCTGCGCGACAAGCTGCAACGCACACTGGATCAGCTGCGCGACTCGGTCGGAGCGGCGGTCTACATCAGCCGGTACATCGACGGCGAGGTGAAGATCCTCCACTACGCCGACGGTCCACTGGCACCGAAGGTCAACGAGTGGGCCGAGTTCCGCCGCACCGCGCACGCCAGCGCGGTCGGCAAGTGCCTGCTGGCCCAGCTCGACCACGACGGTCGGATGGACCACCTCTCGCGCCACAAGACCGCCCGGCTCACCTCCCGGACGATCACCAACGAGAAGGTGCTGTTCCACAAGCTGGACAGCCAACCACCGACCGTCCCCGTCCTGGACCTCCAGGAGTACGCGGTCGGCACGGTCTGCGCCGCGGTTCCGATCACCGCCGGCAAGACGGTGGGGTGCCTGACCCTGTCCATGCCGCTGGAGAACGCGCACCGCCTCCGGCAGGCCGCCGACGCCCTCAATCGCAAGGCCGCGCCGGTTTTGCTGTCGTTGGCGATCTGAGGCGGGGGGATCTTGGTGGCACCGTTGCCGGGGTGTCCGGTGGGGTGTCGCCCTGACGGGGCGACTTCGGCTGCTGGGCGTCCCGGGGCCGAGGACGAGGCCGTGGGTCCCGTGGGGCGTCGTGTGGGGCCCCGCCCGGGGTGGTCATGAGCACCCCTCTCGACCAGGTAGTATTTCTTTCGTCAGCGCGCGCCGCTAGCTCAGTTGGTTAGAGCAGCTGACTCTTAATCAGCGGGTCCGGGGTTCGAGTCCCTGGCGGCGCACGTAGGAAGTGGGCGCCCTCGGTTTACCGGGGGCGCCCACTTCGTTTTCGGCTCTTCGGCTTCCTCTCTCTTCTTCGCCTTCCTTCTCCGCCTCCTTCTTCGCCTCCTTCTCCGCTTGGCGAATCCCGTCTGCTGGGTCTCGTCTCGTCTGCTGGATCTCGCTTGCCGGGTTCCGTTGTGAGGGGTGCGAGCGCGTCCGGTGTGGGGTCACCGGTCCAGGAGATGCTCTCGGTCGTGCGCGCGGTACCGCGCCGCGAGGGCGGCCCGGTCGTCGTCCGTGAGGAGGCGGTAGCGCCAGGGGGTGGTGTCGGAGGGGCGCGTGGTCGGGCGGGGTTCGATCGGGCGCCACCAGACCGGGTCCGGGCCGCGGAAACCGGTGGTCCGAAGGGCAGCCCGGTGCACCTTGTTGGTCGCGGTGACCGGCAGGGCGGCGACGATCCGGAGGAAGCGGGGGGCCATCTTCGTCCCGAGGTCCGGCTGGGCGGCGAGGAAGGCCGCGAAGTCCTCCGGGTCGAAGGCCGCGGCGTCGGGCAGCGCGAGGGCCGCCATGACCTGGTCGCCGGCGACCGGGTCCGGCACGGCGTAGACGGCGGCGCCGGTGGCCGGGGTGTACCGGGCGAGGATGTTCTCGATCATCGCGGCGGCCAGGTTCTCGCTGTCGACCCGTAGCCGGTCGTCCGTCCGCCCGGCGAAGTGGAAGAAGCCGGCCGCGTCCCGGAAGAACAGGTCACCGGTCCAGTACCAGCCCGCGCCGATGCGCCCTTGGGCCCGGCCCCGGGTGCGTGCGGCGGTGGCCTCCGGGTTGCGCCAGTAGCCCTCGAAGGAGCTGCGGCCCCGGTTGACCAACTCCCCTATCGCCTCGTCCCCGTTGAGGAGGCGGCCGGCCCGGTCCCATCGGGCGCGCGGCAGTTCGTCGCCGGTATCCGGGTCGACGACGGCGAGGTCGTCCCCCGGGGCGGGGCGGCCCACGGCACCGGGCGGGGTGTCCGGGGTGCGCTGGAGCGCCGCGCCACCTTCGGACGAGCCGTAGCCCTCGACCAACCGGACGCCGAAGCGGTCGGCGAAGCGGGCAATGTCGACGGCGCCGGCCTCCGTGCCGAATCCGGTACGCAGGGGGTGGTCGCGGTCGTCGGGAGCGGGCGGGGTGGCGAGGAGGTACTGGACGGCCCGGCCGACGTAGGTGAAGTAGGTGGCGCCGTAGCGGCGAACGTCGGGGAGGAAAGCCGAGGCCGAGAAGCGGCGGCGCAGGGCGACGGCCGCGCCGCCGGCGAGCGCGGGGGCCCAGCCGGCGATCACCGCGTTGCCGTGAAACATCGGCATGCAGAGGTAGTGGACGTCCTCCTTCCGCACGCCGAAGTAGCGGACCAGGGACTGGCCGGCGGCGGTCAGCCGGCCCTGGGTGCAGAGGGCGGCCTTCGGGGCGCCGGTGGATCCGGAGGTGAAGTAGAGGAGCATGCGGGTGCCGGGGCCCGGGGCGGTCGCGCGGCGCTGTCCGCTGCCACGAAGGGCGGCGCCGAGGGCGTCCTCGGGCCGCGCGCCCTCGTAGGGAGCGAGCAGTTCCCGGTAGGCGGGATCGTCGGTGATCAGTACGCGCTCGGGCGGGATGGGCAGGTCGAGCCCGGCGAGCAGCGGGAGGTGGGCGCGTTCGGTGATCAGCAGGGCGCAGTCGGTGTGGGCGATGTCGCGGGCGAGTTCGGGGCCGCGGCGGGTGGGGTTGATGCCGGCGACGGCGGCCCCGGCGAGCGCAGCGGCGCTGAGCCAGAGCGGGAACTCCGGGACGTTGTCGAGCAGCACCCCGATGTGCGGCTCCGCGCCCGGCGGCAGCGCCTCGCCCAGCAGCGCGGCCCGCGCGGCGGCCGCGGCGGCCACTTGGTGGTGGGTGAGCGTCGTCTCCCGGTGCTTGAGCGCGATGCGGTGGTCCCCCCACTGCGCTTGGACGAGCTCGGCGACGGTGCGGGGGCTGGATGCGTGGCTGGCGGCGGGGTGGCGGCCCGGTGCACGGCTGGCGGCGGGATGCCCGGGCGTCTCGTGGGCGGCGGGAGGGTGGGCGTGCGCGTCGGGGGTGAGCGGGCTGTCGCTGCGAGAGCTGTCGGCCACCATGGCGGCGGAGCTTAACTGACGCATCGTCAATTTTGGAGAGTGGAACGGATAGTGGCCCACGGAGGACGGAGAACGGAGGACGGGGACGGAGGGCAGGGAAAGGGCGCAGGAGAGGGGCGGGCCACCGGACCGGAGAACTACTTCCCCACCCCCATCAACCCCTGGGTCGACCCCCACCTCTCCGGAACACCAACCCGTGGTGTGACGCCCACCAACTCCCGCCGGCCGTACCGTTCTTACACAACGAGACGACAGGCGACAGCGGATCCGCACAACGGACACGCAGAGCCCCGGGGCGGCGAGGGCCTCCCCGGAGAAGGGGCGGGGAGGCCCGATGAAGACGCAACAACTACCGCCGGATCAGCGACCGGACGCCGCACACCCCACGTCCGGACTGGCAACAGACAGGACCAGGAGGACCAGGAGAAGGGGACGGGCCAGAAGCAGGGGCGGAGGTAGCGACCCGAGCGAGGTCAGGCCAGATCGACGTCCGAGCAGGCGTAGAACGCGTTGCCCGTATCCGCGATGTTCCATACGCCCAGGATGATGTGGTGCCCGGACTTGAGGGTGGGGACGGTGCCCTGATGCTGCACCGTCTCCCCCGGCCGCGCACCACTCATCGGGACCTTCATGAACGGTTCGGGTTCGAGGTCGGCGCGGGTGAGCGGCTTGGTCGGGTCATAACTGTCCTTGGTGATGAAGTACTCGAAGTCCGCGGTCGCATGACGCGCGGTGATCCGCCAGGTGAAGGTGTAGCCCTGCCCCGGGGACAGCTTGGTCGCGGGCCATGCGCCACCGCGCGGATCGTCGAGCTGAGCGAAGCTGTCGTGCCCGCCCGAGCAGATCTTGCCGTCGGCCGGCCCGGCGGCCGGGAATCCCTTGGGCGCCTCGACGCTCTGAGGTTCGTACTGAATCGCACCACAGTCCTTGACGGTTCCGTTGGCGCAGAGCGCCTGACGACTCGGGGGCGCATCGCTGTAGCCGTGGCTGGATGCGCTCCCCGTTGCGAGAAAGGAGACTCCGACGACACCTAGGCCGATCACGGCGGCAGTGAGCTTTTTCCGCATGCTTCGCTCCTGAAGAACGTGGGGGGGGAGGGAGGGAGTTCTGCGAGCCAAGTGAAATGCAGCGCAGCGCCCTGCACTGCAACTGCAACTGCATGGCACCGAAGTGTGGTCCAGACCAACCGGCAGATTAGTGAGGGGACTTGACCATGTCTAGACCATGAAGCGTTCATGTCTGAGCGGCATCGACACGGCATCTGCAACATCGGCCGCGTCGCTCGCCCACGATGCCGCTCGCTCACCACACCTCACCACACCGTTCACCGTGGTGCGCGCCCCGCGGCCTGCCCTGCGCAGCGCTCGCTTCGGGGCTCGCCTGTGTCGGGGCTCGCCCTGTGGTGGTGACGGTCTGGAGCGGCGGTCCGTGTGAGAGTGCTCGCATGGGTACAACACCGGATGGCCGCCCCATTCCGCCCCCGCAGGCCGGGGAGCGTCAGATGCTGGAGAGCTGGCTGGACTTCCATCGCGCCACGCTGGAACTGAAGTGCGCCGACCTCGATGACCATCAGTTGAGGACGGCCTCGGTGCCGCCGTCGTCGATGACGCTGCTGGGCCTGGTCCAGCACATGGCAGAGGTCGAACGCAACTGGTTCCAGCGGGTGTTCGCGGGTCTGGATGCGCCACCGCTGCACGCGGGGGACGCGGGCGACGGTTTCGCGGTCGCCCCCGGCCGCGGGGGCGACGAGGTCCTGGACCACTGGCGCACGGAGGTCGCGCGGAGCAGGGAGCTGATCGCCGGATCGTCGTTGGAGGACACCGGCAAGCTCTCGGAACAGGAGGCCGCACACGTGGGTGACCAGGGCGTCTCACTGCGCTGGATCTTGGTCCACATGGTCGAGGAGTACGCACGCCACAACGGCCACGCAGACCTGATCCGGGAACGCATCGACGGCACCACGGGCGCCTGAGACACAGGCCGATGTCCGAGGCGCAGGCTGATGCCTCAGACGCGGGCCGGCGCCTGAGACGCAGGTCAATGTCCGATACGCAGATCGATGTCTAAGACGCAGGTCGATGTCTAAGACACGGGCCGGTGCCTGAGGCGTAGGTCGGTGCCTGAGGCGTCACTCGACGGGATCGACGCGTGCAGTCCGGCGGCCGTGCGCGGGCGCGAGCTGTCGCCTCCAGGCCGCCGAGGTGCTCGGCGCCCCCGGGCGCCCCCGGGCCCCGGGGATGCCCGGGCCCTAGAGTCAGGCGGCTGCTTCCCTGACGGGGTCTGGGGACGGGGCGGCGGCGGTTTGGACTAGGGCGGTGTAGGTGCGGCGGAGGGCGATGAGGGATTCCTGGGCCTCGCGGTAGACGGCGGCGTCGGGGCCGCCGCGGTGGGCGAGGGTGCGGACGGGGGCGCAGTGGCGGTCCATGGCGCTGAGCCAGGCGCGGTGTTGGGCCGGGAGGTGGCGGCGCAGGTGTTGGCGACGGCCCTCGCCGAGGCGGCGGCCGCCGATGCCCAGTACGGCGTCCGCGGCCTGGAGTACCGGCGGTTCCAGGGCGCCCTGTTCGGCCAGCGCGCCGAGGACCGCGCGCTGCTGGTCGGTGGCCGGGGCGGCGGCCAGTTCCGTTGCCTCGGAGTGGAGTTGGGCGCGCAGGGCGTGCTGGATGCGGACCAGGCGGCGCAGCGCCGTCGGGGTCGAGGAGTCGTCGGGGGCGCGGCCGGCCAGGGTGTCGGCGAGGCGGAAGAGCCAGATGCCGTGCGCCTCCAGGCGGGTCGCGGCGAGCATCAGCCGGTCCAGGCGGCTGAGCGGCTGGCCTTCCGGGGCCCAGCGGACGATCGGCACCAGCTGTTCGGTGCGGGCCAGTTGGTCGATGGGGATGTGGCGGCGCGGTTTGCGTTCCGGGGCCCAGTTGTGGAGCGCGAGGGTGGGCAGGGCGACGAACTGGTCGTGGTCGATGCGGTGCGCGATGGCGGACCAGAGTTCGAGGAACGCGTCGTTGGCGACCTCGCGGGCGGCCGGCGCCTGCGGGTCGAGGGCGCCCCAGCCGCAGGAGACCGCGATGACCGCGACGCGCATCGCGGCGGCCTCGGCGTTGCGGGGCGAGAGGCGGGAGACGCGCTGCCGCAGGGCGGCCAATTCATCGGCGCGGTCGGCGCGTTCGATGACGGCGACGGCGGTGGCACGGTCGGGCGCGACGGCCGCTGCGCGGGCCATCGCGTCCAGCCGGGTCCAGGTGCCGATCATGGAGCGGACGGGCGGCCGCTCGGGGAGGAAGCCGTGGGCGCACGGGTCGTGCGGTGCCGGGGCGCCGGACGCGTCGCAGTCGGCGGCCGCGGTGTCGGCCGCGTCCGTGGAGCCGGGGCTCGTGCCGTTCGGGCCGCCCTGGACGGGGATGCGGACGGCGGGGTCGGCGTCGGCCCGGGCGGCCAGGGCGCGTGCGGCCGTCGGGGCACCTGGGGTGCCCGTTGCGGTGGTGGGCGTCGCGCGTATCGCGGGGCGGGCGTCGGGCGTCGTCGTCATGGGAGTGGGAGTCATCAGCACTTCCCCGCAAGCAGGCGGGCCAGGTGGGCGTCCATATCGAGATAGCGGTCTTCGTGGCCGGGCGGGACGATGGCCGCGGTCTGCTCCAGCCAGGCGGTGAGCTCCGTCGCGCGCACCGTCAGCTCGCAGACGCTGTCGTCGGTGGCGAGCTCGATGTGTACGCGGCGGGGTGCCGCGGCGCGGCGGGCGGGCCACACCCGTACGTCGCCCTCGCCGACCTCTTCGTACAGCCCGCCGAGCAGCAGGTCGCGGGCGAACAGCCAGGTGGCGACCGCCTCGCCGCGACTGAGGAAGGCGACCTCGACCTCGTAGGGGCGATCGCTGCGGTAGCCGAACCGGCCGGCCACCGGAACCGTTTCGTCCGGCCCGAGGAGGAGCTGCATCTCAAGGGTGCGCTTGGCTGTCGACACCACGACGATCAACCTTTCCGAAGAGGGGCGAGTCCCGGGGCCCCGGGTCGGGGCTCGCGTCCTAGCAGACGTCGGCTTGCGGGATGGGGTTGCAGGTGACGGCGGAGTAGTGATGGACGCCATGATCCGCGGGGGAAGGGCGGGCGGGGGTCCGGGCTCCCGGTCGGGCGGGGGGTGGCGTGCGCGGTGCCGGGTGCGGGGTGTCCGGGGACCGTCATGCCACATCTCCTCCGGGCCGACTGCTCGTGGGGCCGTGCGCCCCGGCGTCGGCCCGCCGCGCCCCGGCGCTGGCGTCAGCCTCTCAACTGGCAGGAGATACCGCATGTTGACGGGGCAACTGTTGCGCTACGGCTACGAACTCGATCTTCACAGACCAATTCGGGCGCGACGGCAGGCAAAGGTCCCGAGGTGGCAGGACCTTCGCCCCGGGCCGGAGGGGGTGTTGATGAGATAGGGGGCGGGGAGAGGAAGGCGGGGTGCAGTTGGGGTGGTGGCGAGTGGTGGGGCGGGAGGGGCGAGTGCGAGGTGGCGGGGATCACATGAGGTGGGGGCGTGGGTGGGGCGTTCTTGGGTACGGACCACCCTCGGAGTTCGTGTAGAGTTTTCTTCGTCAGCGCGCGCCGCTAGCTCAGTTGGTTAGAGCAGCTGACTCTTAATCAGCGGGTCCGGGGTTCGAGTCCCTGGCGGCGCACGTAGGACTGAGGCCCCTCGCATCGCGGGGGGCCTCAGTCGTGTTGTGGTTGCGGTGCGGTGTCGCGGGGCGGTGGGGGTCCGGTGGCCGGGGCGTGGTCCACGGTGGCGTCGCCGGTCGGGGGCAGGAGCGCGGGGCTGCTGGTCAGTGGTGCGGGGGCGCCGCCGCAGAGCCAGCACGCGAGCAGGAGGGCGGCCCAGGCGACGCCCCAGAGGGGCCGGGGGGAGGGTCTCCGTTGGCGTTGTGTCGCGGCGTCCGTCGAGGTGCCCGCCTGCTCGGTGGGCGTGGGGGTGGCCCGTCGTTCAGTGTTCGTCGGCACCGTCGCTCCCGTGGCGTTCGCGGCGGAGGCGGAGTCTGAGGCGGAGCAGTTGGCCCGCGATGACCAGGATGGCGCCGCCCGCCAGGACGAGGGCGACGGCGGAGGTGCTGCTCAGTTCGCGGCGGGCGACGGCCCGATCCGGTACGAGGTGGGTCCGGGCGGGCGGGGTGAGGGCCAGGTGTGTCCCGGTGGGGAAAGTGGCCCGGGTGCCGTGGGCGGGGGCGGCCGGGGTGGCGGTGACGGCGGTCTGGGTGGTGTGGGTGCCGGGTCCGTCGTCGGCGTACGCGGGAGCCGTCGTCACCGCGCACGCCGCGACCGCGGCACAGAGTGCGAGTTGCGGTGAGCGCATGGTGTACCTCCGGTTACTCCGAAGGTCCGCCGGTCCGCCGGTGGGCGCATCCGGGGCGGTGCGGGGCTGCGCCGATCGGGTGGGCGGGGGCCCCGACGGCGGAGGTCTCGCCGCTGACCGCTTGCGCGGAGGGGGCGGTCGGACTCCGTGCTTGCCCGCTCGTGCGCCGTCGGTTCTCCCCCAACGCGGGCGGGTCGGGCGGGGGCCGCGTTTTCGCACGGTGTGCGGGCGGATCGCACGGTGTGCGG
The DNA here is from genome assembly GCF_042798755.1 of Streptomyces sp. NPDC057743. Taxonomy (NCBI): domain Bacteria; kingdom Bacillati; phylum Actinomycetota; class Actinomycetes; order Kitasatosporales; family Streptomycetaceae; genus Streptomyces; species Streptomyces sp. NPDC057743. The sequence goes on along the minus strand of NZ_JBHVJX010000012.1, from coordinate 100,538 downwards.
GCGGATCTTCGGGGCGTCGCTCCCATGGCATGTGAGCTGGGGCGCCTCTTACGGTAGGGCCATGACTGAGCGCAAGCCCATCGAATCGTGGCTCACCGATATGGACGGTGTGCTGATGCACGAAGGCGTTCCCGTGCCGGGCGCGGATGCCTTCATCAAGAAGCTCCGGGATTCCGGCCGTCCTTTTCTGGTGCTCACCAACAACTCGATCTACACGCCGCGGGACCTGCACGCCCGGCTCAACCGGATCGGGCTGGACGTGCCGGTGGCGAACATCTGGACGTCGGCCATGGCCACGGCGACGTTCCTGGACACCCAGCGGCCGGGCGGTACCGCCTATGTGATCGGGGAAGCGGGCTTGACGACCGCCCTGCACGACGCGGGGTACGTACTGACCGATGTCGATCCGGATTTTGTGGTTCTGGGTGAGACGCGGACGTACTCGTTCGAGGCGTTGACGAAGGCGATCCGGCTCATCAACGGGGGTGCGCGGTTCATCGCGACGAACCCGGACAACACCGGTCCGTCGCCGGAGGGGGCGTTGCCGGCGACCGGTTCGGTGGCGGCGTTGATCACCAAGGCGACGGGGAAGGAGCCGTACTTCGTCGGGAAGCCGAATCCGTTGATGATGCGCCATGCGCTCAATGTCATCGGGGCGCACTCGGAGACCTCGGCGATGATCGGTGACCGGATGGACACCGATGTGTTGGCGGGGTTGGAGGCCGGGATGGCGACGTTCCTGGTGCTGACGGGGCTGACGTCGGCTCACGAGGTCGACACCTATCCGTTCCGGCCGACGAAGGTGGTGGACTCGATCGCCGATCTGGTGGATCTGGTCTGAGCCGAGAGCGGGCGGCCCGGCGGGGCGGGACGGTCGGGTCGGGGCGGGGCCGGAGCCGGGGGGCTCAGCTCCGGCCCCGGAGAGGGCAGCTGGGGTCAGCTTCCGGTGGCCGTCCGCCAGGCGTTGACGTAGGTGTCGAGGTTCTTGCTGATGTCGTTCCAGTCGGGCTGGAAGACGTCGACGCCGTTCATGATCTTGGCGAGGGCGGTGGCGTTGGCGTCGGTGGGGTGGACGTCCTTGCGGGCGGCGAAGCCGCCGCCGACGGCGGAGACCTCCTCCTGGACGGGCTTGCTGAGCAGGTAGTCGAGGAACTTGCGGGCGCTGGCGGCGTGCGGGGCGCCCTTGACCAGGCCGGCGGCGTAGGGGAGGGCGAAGGTGGTGGGGCGGGCGCCGGTCTTGCCGGCGGGGAAGAAGATGCCCTGGTGGGGCATGGTCTTGGTGTTGGCGTAGTTCATCTGGACGTCGCCGTTGGCGACGAGGAGTTCGCCCTTGTCGGTCTTGGGGGCGAGTTGGCCGGTGGAGGAGGACGGGCCGACGTTGTTGGCCTGGAGCTTCTTGAGGAAGTCCATCGCGGGGCCCTGGCCGCCGAAGTCGTGCAGGGCCTTGATGAGGACGGCGGTGCCGTCGCCGGCGACGCCGGGGGTGGAGTACTGGAGCTTGCCGGCGAAGCGGTGGTCGGTGAGGTCCTGCCAGGTGGCCGGGGGCTTGGCCAGTTCCTTCTTGTTGTAGATGAAGCAGAAGTAGTTGTTGACGACGGAGACCCACTTGCCGCCCGGGTCCTTGTCGGCGGCGGCGACTTGGTCGGAACCCTGGGGGCGGTAGGTGTCCAACAGGCCCTTGCCGTCGGCCTGTTGGACGAAGGGCGGCAGGGTGACCAGGACGTCGGCCTTGGTGTTGGTGCGTTCGCGGGCCAGGCGCTGGACGGCGGCGCCGGAGCCGGACTCGACGTAGTTGACCCTGATGCCGGTCTGCTTCTCGAAGTCCTTGAAGACCTTGTCGTAGAAGCCGTCGCCCTTCTCGCTCTTGAGGCCGTCGGCGCTGTAGACGGTGATCTCCTTGGCGTTGGGGTCGGCGGCGGAGGCGCCGCAGGCGGTGAGGGGGCCGGCCAGGGTGAGGGCGGCGGCGCCGGCGAGGAGCGGGCGGGACAGGCGGCGGGGCGGGCGACTGGGCATGGCGGGGGCTCCTGGAACGGGTCGCGGGAGGAGGGGAGTTGGGGGGCGGGGGTGGTGCTCGGCTAGCGGTAGGTGGCCCTGGTGCGGAGGCGGGAGACGCCGAGGAGGACGAGCAGGGTGGTGGCCATGAGGACCACGGCGAGGGCGGCGCCGGCGAAGAGGGCGCCGCGGTCGGTGGCGGCGAAGATCTGGACGGGCAGCGGCATCCAGTCCGGCGGGTAGAGCATCATCGTGGCGCTCAACTCGCCCATGGACAGGGCGAAGCACAGGCCCGCGGCGGCGGTCAGGGACGGCAGCAGCAGGGGGAGTTTCACCCGCCACAGGACGTAGGCGGGGCGGGCGCCGAGGCCGGCGGCGCTCTGCTCGTAGGCCGGGTCGAGGCGGGCCAGGGCGGCGGTGACGGACTGGTAGGCGAACGCGGTGACCAGCACGGTGTGGGCGAGGACCACGATCTGTGGGGTGCCGTTGAGGAGGAACGGGGGGCGGGAGAAGGCGACGAGGAGGGCGAGGCCGACGACGACGGAGGGGACGGCGACCGGGAGCAGGAAGAGGGCGTCGAGGATCCGGCGGGCGCGGCGACCGAGCCGTTCGGCGGCGAGGGCGGCCCAGGTGCCGACGGTCAGGGCCAGCGCGCTGGCGGCGAGGGCGGTGAGCACGCTGGTCAGCAGGGCGGTGAGGGCGTCGCCCTGGGCGATGTCCTGATAGTGCGTCAGGGTCAGGCCGGAGGGGAGGGCGCCGCTCCAGCCGCCGGCGACCGAGGCGGTGGCGAGGACCAGCAGGGGGAGGGCGAAGACCGGGACGAAGAGGAGGGCGAACGCCGCCCAGATGAGCCGGCGGGCGGCTGCGCTATGCACGAGCACGGTCGGCGCCTCCTGCGGCGAGGGCGGGGACGGGGGCGGTGCGGGCCGGGGTGGGGGTGTTCTTGGCGGGGGTCCGGGGGGAAGTGCGACGGGTGGTGCCGGTGGTGCGGGACATCACCGTCCGGTAGAGGGCGTAAAGGGCCACGGAGAGCGCGATGTTGAGGACCGCGACGACGCAGGCGCCGGTGTAGTCGCCGTCGAGGATCGCCTTGGTGTAGACGAGCATCGGCAGGGTGACGACGTTCTTGGCGCCGGTGAACAGCACGATGCCGAACTCGTTGAGGCACAGCACCAGGACGAGGGCGCCGCCGGCGGCCAGCGAGGGCAGCGCCTCGGGCAGGATCACCGTCCGCACGATCCGCCAGGGGCGGGCGCCCAGCGAGCCGGCGGCCTCCACCTGGGCGGTCTCCACCTGGGAGAACGCGGCCAGGAGGGGGCGCATCACGAACGGTGTGAAGTAGGTGACCTCGGCGAGCAGCACGCCCCAGGGGGTGTGCAGGAAGTCCAGTGGCCCGTGGGCGGCGCCGGTGACGTCGGTCCAGAGGCCGTTGGCGATGCCGACGGTGCCGTAGAGGAAGAGCAGGGCGAGGGTGATCAGGAAGGAGGGGAAGGCCAGGAAGATGTCGATGAAGCGGGCCAGTGCCTTGCCGCCGGGGAACGGGACGAAGGCGATGACCAGGGAGAGCGCGAGGCCCAGGAGGAGCGCGCCGAGGGTGGCGCCGACGGCGATCAGCACGGTGGTGGTGAGCGCGTCCTGGAAGGAGGTGGCGGTCAGCACCGTGGTGTACGGGGCGGCGGAGGGGCCGCCGCCGTCCTCGGGGGTGAGGGACTGGCGGACCACCAGGGCCAGCGGGTAGAGGAACACCACGGCCAGGGCGGCGATCGGCGGCAGGGCCCAGAGGGCGGCGGTGCGGCCGGGTCGGGGGCCGGCCTGGAGGGTGGCGCGGTCAGGCATCAGGGGCTCCGGCGTCCGCGGGGCCGGTCGGGGCGGGGAGGTCGGCGGGGAGGAGGACGGCGTCCTCGGGGGCGAAGTGCAGGGCGAGTTCGGTGCCCAGCGGCGGGGGGTCGCGCAGTTCTCGCAGGTCGGCCAGGACGCGGTGGCCGTCGACCGCGACGTACAGCCGGTGGGTGGCGCCGCGCCACTGGACCTCGGTGACGGTGCCGCGCAGGGTGTTGCCGCGGCCGTCGGGGGCGGCGCGGAGGCCGAGCAGGTGCGGGCGGACGCAGAGGGTGGCGGTGGCTCCTGGGGCCGCGTCGCCGGTGGGGACGGTCAGGTGGCGGCCGGCGAACTCCACGCCGCCGGCGCGCACGGTCACCGGCAGCAGGTTGGCGGTGCCGACGAAGGAGGCGGTGAACGTGGTGCGGGGGCTGCGGTAGAGGGCCTGCGGGGTGTCGCACTCGCGCAGCCGGGCGGATTCCAGGACGGCGATCCGGTCGGCGAGGGTGAGCGCCTCCACCTGGTCGTGGGTGACGTAGAGGAGCGAGAGGTCGGGCAACTCGCGGTGCAGGCGGGCGAGTTCGGCGAGCATGCCGGAGCGGAGCTGGGCGTCGAGCGCGGAGAGCGGCTCGTCGAGCAGCAGCACGCCGGGGCGGATGGCCAGCGCGCGGGCGATGGCGACGCGCTGTTGCTGGCCGCCGGAGAGTTCCCGGGGGTGCCTCTCGGCGTGGCCGGCCATGCCGACCATCTCCAGGGCCTCGGCGACCCGGCCGGGGATCTCGGCGCGCGGCGCCTTCTGTGCCTTGAGGCCGAAGGCGACGTTCTCGGCGACCTTCATGTGCGGGAAGAGCGCGTACTGCTGGACGACCATGCCGATGCCGCGCCGGTGGGGCGGCAGGTCGGTGACGTCCCGGCCACCGATCAGGACGCGACCGGAGACCGGGCGGACGAAGCCGGCGACGGCCCGTAGGGCGGTGGTCTTGCCGGAGCCGGACGGGCCGAGGAGGGCCATCACCTCGCCTGGTTCGACGGTGAGGTCGAGGGAGTCCAGGACGGTGTGTTCGTGGTGGCGGCCGTAGGCGACGGTGACGTGGTCGAAGCGGATGCCGGAGGCCGGCGGGGGCGCGGCTGGTGCGTGTGGGGCGGGCGGGGCGGGGGCCATGGCAGGTGCGGGCATCTCACACCACCCCCAGCAGGGCGGGTAGTTCGGCGAGGGAGTCCAGGACGTGGGTGGCGCCGGCGGTGCGGAGCCGGTCGGCGTCGTGGGCCCCGGTGAGCATCCCGGCGACGACGGTGGCGCCGCTGCGGCGGCCGGAAATCATGTCGTGGGAGGTGTCGCCGGCCACCGCGATCTGCGCGACGTCGTCGGCGGCGCCGGTGCGCAGCAGGGCGGCCAGCACCATGTCGGGGTAGGGGCGGCCGCGGCCGCCGGCGTCGGCCGGGCAGAGGGTGAGGGCGACCAGGTCGCGCCAGCCGAGGGCGTCGAGGAGGGCGTCCTGGGTGACCCGGGCGAAGCCGGTGGTGAGGACGACGGTGCGGCCGGCTTTCTGCAGGGCTTCGATGGCGTCGCGGGCGCCGGGGACGGGGGCGACGTGTCCGTCGTCGATCAGGGCGCCGTAGGCGGACTCGAAGGCGCGGTTGGCGCGTTGGGCGGCCTTCTCGGTGGCGGCCGGATCGCCGCCCGGGTCGGCGAACAGGTGCCGGAAGACGGAGATCTTGGACTCGCCCATGGTGGCGCGGACGTGGGCGAGGTGTGCGGCGTGCGCGGGGCTGCCGGGCTCGACGCCCATGTGGCGGGCGGCGGCGTCGAAGGCCCGCTCCACCAGGCCGCCGTCGGCGACGGTGGTACCGGCCATGTCGAGGACGACCAGCCGGGTGTCTTCGGGGCGCGCGGGGCGCGTGGGGTGCGTCAACGGGCTCACCATCCCAGGGTGTTGGCGGTGGTTTCGGCGATGGCCGGGGAACAGGTCATGCCGCGACCGCCGGGTCCGGTGACCAACCAGGCGCCGTCGGCGACCTGTTGGCGGTGGACGACGCGGCCGGTGTCGGTGCACTGGGCGTAGACGCCGGCCCAGCGGTGGCGGATGCGGGGCAGCGGGCGGCCCAGGAGCGTCTCGACGACGCCGGTGAGGTGTTCGTAGGGCTCCTCGACGGTGTCGAAGGCGAACGGCGTCTCGTACTCGTGGGTGTCGCCGATGGTCAGGCCGCCGTCGGCGCGCTGGACCATCAGCAGCTGCATCTTGTGGGCGGCGGCGGTGGGGGCCTGCGGCTGGCCGGCGTTGAGGGCGTCGAGGGCGTCGCCGCGGTAGGCCGGGTAGTAGCGGAAGCTGTCGGCGTCGGCGAGGGAGGTGGTCAGCGCCTCGCCGAGCGGGTCGGTCTGCATCATCTGCAGCCGCACCCGGCGCACCGGCAGGTCGGGGGCGAGCTCGCGGACCAGCCCGCCGAGCCAGGCGCCGGTGCACAGCACCACCGCGTCGCCGTGGTGCGTGACGCCGTGGTCGTCACGGACGGCGCGGTCGCCGACCACCTCGCGGACCTCGCGGCCGCCGAGGTAGGTGTACCGGCCGGACGCCAACAGGGCCTCTTTGAGGGCGCGTTGGGCGACCCGGGGTTCGACGGCGGCATCCCGTTCGCACCACAGGGCGCCGGTGAACTCGCCGCGCAGCGCGGGGTTGCGGGCGCGGGCCTGGTCGGCGTCGAGGTAGCGGTAGCCGCGGGCGGCGGCGTCCGGGCGGCGGGTGGCGGCCTCGGCGACGGCCCGTTCGGCGTCGTTGCGGACGACGGTGAGCGAGCCGATGGCGCGGAAGCCGATGCCCGGGACGCGGGCGCCGATGGCCTCCCAGAGTGCGCGGGCGCGCAGCGCGGTGTCCAACTCCTCGCCGCCGGCGCGGCCGCTGACCCAGATCTGCCCGAAGTTGCGGACCGAGGCGCCGCGGGCCTCGGCCTCCCGCTCGATGTGGAGGACCTCGTGGCCCCGTTCGACTGCCTGCCAGGCGTGCATGGTTCCCAGCACGCCGGCTCCGACGACTATGACTCGCATGCCCCAGACGGTCGCGGCGGCGGGTGACTCACGGGGGAAGGTTCGGCGTCGCGTCGGTTAACAGCCCTTCAAGGTTGGCCTAGACCCGTTATTGTTTTGTGATCTGTGGGTGGTGGTGGCCGGGGCTGCTTGTGGGTGGCGGTCGGCACTTCCGGGGAGTGGTCGGGGCCGCTTGCGGATGGCGGTCGGCACCTCCGGTTGCGGGTGGTGGTCGGCAAGTCCGGTTGGTGGCCGGCATGTTCGGGTAGCGGCCGGCGCTGCTGGGTAGTGGTCTGCAAGGGGCCCACCCGCCCCCTACGGGCCCAACCCCCCATTCCCCTAAGGGCCTTCGCCCCGCCCCCCGCCCCCGTTCCCGAGGTGGGTGGTGAAGGAGAACCGGTCGCCCCGGTAGAGCGAGCGCACCCGCTCCAGCGGGCGCCCCTGGGTGTCCCGGGACCAGCGGTGGATCAGCAGCATCGGCAGCGCACCGGGCGTGCCGATCAGCAGCGCCTCGCGCGGGGTGGCCAGGACGGTCTCCAGGCGCTCGTCCGCGTCGCCGAAGCCGATGCCGAGCCGCTCGTGGAGGTAGGCGTAGAAGGACGAGTCCGGCTCGAAGTCGACCGCCAGGTCCGGGGCCCGGTCGACCGCGACGTAGGTGCTCTCCAGGCCGACCCGTTCGTCGTCGGCGAGCAGCACCCGCTCCAGGTGCCAGACCGCGTCGCCGGCGGCGAGCCCGAGGTCGCGGGCGAGCGCCGGCGGGCTGGGGAAGCGGTCGAGCGAGACCAGGTGCCGGCCGGGCGTGCGGCCCTGGCGGCGGACGCCCTCGGTGTAGCTGGCGAGCGAGAGCGGCTGCTCCATCTTGGGCCCGGCGACGACCGTGCCACGCCCCAACCGGCGCAACCGCCCCTCCAGCACCAACTCCCGCAGCGCCTGGCGCAGCGTCTCCCGGGACACCTCGAACCGCAGCGCCAGCTCGCGCTCGGCGGGCAGCGGTTCGCCCTCGCCCAACTCGGCCAACAAGGCGGCGATTTCGACCTTTGCCGCGTAGTACTTGGGGATGCGTCCGTGCTCGGGGACGCCGGACCGGATGGGTGCGCCAGGATCCTGGCCGTACGGGAACTCCACCCGGCGATCTTCGCACCAGCGGCGCCCCGGGGAGCGCCGCCCCGACGCGCCCCGATGCGTGCGACCGCCCGCTACGCGCCCCGGGGCGCGCGGCCGCCCGCCAACGGACCCGCTAACGGAACAGTCCGCCCAACACCAGCTCCGCCGCGCCGTCCGCGACGACCCGGGACCCACCCCGGGCCAGCGCCACCGGCACCGCGGGCGCGCCCCCGCGGCCGTCGCCGGACGCCGCCCCCGGCCGGCCACGCAGCGCCGCGTGCTCGGCGAGGACCGCGGCCACGCCGTCCCGGAAGCACTCCGGGTGCGCGAGGACGGTGCGGCCGCCGAGCAGCACCCGGTCGACGTCCAGCAGCTCGACGAGGTTGGCCGCGGCCACCCCCAACACCCTTGCCGCCCGCGCCAGTTCACCGCGGTCCACCGCCGCCAGGCACAGCGCCTCGACGCAACCGCGCCGCCCGCAGCCGCACGGCGGCCCGTCCAGCTCCACGACCTGGTGGCCGAACTCGCCGGCGCCGGTGTGCGGCCCGCGGTAGAGGCCGCCGCCCAGGACCAGTCCGGCGCCGAGCCCGGTCCCCAGGTGCAGGTAGGCGAACGAGGCGCCGCCCTGCCCCGGCGCGCGGCCGAGGCCGAGGGCCGCCGCGTTGGTGTCCTTGTCGACGACGACCGGCAGGCCGAGGCGGTGCGCCAGCGCGTCCCGCAGCGGGAAGCCGTCCCACCGCGGGGCGCCGGTGACCTGCCGCAGCACGCCGGTCACATGGTCCAGCGGCCCCGGGCAGGCCACCCCCGCGCCGAGCACCGGCGGGCCGTCGGCGGCCGCCCGCAGCGCCGCGACCTCGTGCGCGACGGCGTCCAGCACCACGTCGGCGCCGGCGCCGAAATCCAGCGGCGCGCGGCGGACGGCGACCGGCCGGCCGGCGAGGTCGGCCAGCACGCAGGTCAGCTCGTCGCGGTCCAGGTGGACGCCGACGGCGTGCCGGGCGCCGGGGACCAGCCGCAGGACGGTACGCGGCTTGCCGCCGGTGGAGGCCCGGCGGCCCGCCTCGGCGACCAGGCCGTCGGCCCGCAGCCGCGCGGTGATCTTGCTGACCGCCTGCGGGGTGAGCCCGGTCCGCTCCGCCAGCTCCAGCCGGCTCACCCCCTCCTCCCCCGCGGCCCGCAGCAGCCCCAGCACCAGGGCGGCGTTGTGCCCGCGCAGGGCGAGGAGATTGGCGCCGGGCACGGGCGAGGCCCGGGCGGCCTCGGGCGCCGCGACGCCGGCCGGCCGGATACCGGTCTGCGGGCGCTCGGACCCGCCCTCAGGAACGTTGCTGCTGCTCACGCCCTCCATTCTCCGCACTGCTTGCACTTTCGCAACGCCGTTGCGAAAGTGGTGCGCATGAGCGCCCCCGAAGCCCGCACCGCCACCGCGTCCCGCACCGCCCCCCTCCGCGTCGGCCTGATCGGCTACGGCCTGGCCGGCTCCGTCTTCCACGCTCCGCTGATCGCCGCCACCGACGGCCTGCGGCTCGACACCGTCTCGACCCGCAGCCCCGAACGGCAGGCGCAGGCCCGCGCCGAACACCCGCAGGTCCGCACCGTCGCCACCGCCGAGGAGGTACTGGCCCGGGCCGCCGACGGCGCGCTCGACCTGATCGTGCTGGCCTCGCCGAACAAGACGCATGTCCCGCTCGCCACCGCCGCGTTGGAGGCGGGCACCGCGGTCGTCGTCGACAAGCCGCTGGCCGCCACCGCCGCCGAGGCCGAACGCCTCGCCGCGCTCGCCGACCACCGCGGACTGCTGCTCTCGGTCTTCCAGAACCGCCGCTGGGACAACGACTTCCGCACCGTGCGCCAACTCCTCGCGGACGGCGCACTCGGCGACGTGCAGCGCTTCGAGTCCCGCTTCGAACGCTGGCGGCCCCAACCCAAGGGCGGCTGGCGCGAGTCCGGCGACCCGACGGAACTCGGCGGCCTCCTCTACGACCTCGGCAGCCACCTCGTCGACCAGGCCCTGGCCCTCTTCGGCCCGGCACTCTCCGTCTACGCCGAGACCGACATCCGCCGCCCCGGCGCGGAGGCCGACGACGACACCTTCCTCGCGCTCACCCACGCCGGCGGCGTCCGCTCCCACCTGTGGGTGAGCGCCACCGCCGCCCAACTCGGCCCGCGCTTCCGGGTCCTGGGCAGCCGGGCCGGCTACGTGAAGTACGGCCTGGACCCCCAGGAGGCCGCCCTGCGCGCCGGCCTCCGCCCCGGCACCGAGGGCGAGGCGGACGCGTGGGGCGTCGAACCGGAGTCCTGCTGGGGTCGCCTGGGCGCCGGCGAATCCCCCCTGACGGGGGGTGGCTCACCCGTGCCTACGCTTCCGGGCGACTATCCCGCGTACTACGCCGGCGTCGCGCACGCGTTGCGGAGCGGCGGTGAACCGCCGGTTTCCGCGAGGGAGGTGGCGCGGTCGCTGCGCGTCCTGGAGGCGGCGAGGCGCTCCGCGGAGACGGGGGCTAGCGTGACGCCCACGTAGTTGGCTTTCCCGCCGTGCGGGTTGCTGTTGTTTGCGCCTGGCGGCGCTGGCCGATCCGCTGCGCGGGGCGGGGCGACTTGTTGTCCGCTGCGCGGGGCGGTGCCGCGGGGCGGGCCTCAGCCCACGTCGTCGGCTTCCCCGCCGTGGCGCCTGCGGCGCTGGCTGGTTGTCCGCTGCGCGGGGCTGTCGGGGTGCGGTGACGGTCCTCCGGGGTGGGGGTGCCAGACTGCTTCGCTTTACGTCTGGCACCCCCACCCCTCCGGCCCGCCCCCTCCCGTGGGCGGGTGGGAAAAAACGGTGGGTGCCACGTCCTGCCGGTGGGCCCACTCAGGCCGGTGGGGCAATCCGGGCTGGTGGATCAACTCGGGTACCAGCGGGTCAACTTGGGCAGCTGGGTTAACTCGGGCCGCTGGGTTGAACGGTGACCGTCAGCGGACGAGTACGCGTGAGCCTGCGTGTTGACCGTCAGAGGACGGGCGCCCCCAGCCACCGAGCGGCGACCGTCAGGGGACCACAAGGACCAGCCCCCACCCAGGGAAATCCACCCCTCAACGGGAGGGGACGGGTCGGAGGGGGCGGTAGGCCAGACGTAAAGCGAAGCAGTCTGGCCTACCGCCCCCGGAGGCCCGTCACCGCACCCAACAGCCCCGCGCAGCGGACACAAGTCGCCCCGCCCCGCGCAGCGGATCGGCCAGCGCCGCAAGGCGCAAACAACAGCACCCCGCACGGCGGGAAAGCCAACAACGTGGGAAGCTAAGCCAAGCGCAGCGCCTGGCATTGGCGCCCCAGCCCATCAACCTCCAGTTCCACCACATCCCCCGCCCGCAGATACGGCTTGGGTTCGGGGTGGCCCATGGCGACGCCCGCCGGGGTTCCGGTGTTGATTACGTCGCCCGGGTACAGGGTCATGAACTGGCTGACGTAGCGGACCACTTCGGCCACCGGGAAGATCTGCTCGGCGGTGGTGCCGTTCTGCTTCAGTTCGCCGTTGACCCAGAGGCGGATGCCGAGCGCCTGCGGGTCGGGGACCTCGTCGGCGGTCACCAGCCAGGGGCCCAGCGGGTTGAACGTCTCGCAGTTCTTGCCCTTGTCCCACTGGCCGCCACGCTCGATCTGGAAGGCGCGCTCGGAGACGTCGTGTGCGACCGCGTAACCGGCCACCGCCGCCAGCGCCTGCTCGTGGGTGTCCAGGTAGCGGGTGGTGCGGCCGATGACCACCGCCAACTCCACCTCCCAGTCGGTCTTCACGCTGCCGCGCGGGATCAACACCGGGTCGTTGGGGCCGACGACGGTGTCCGGGGCCTTCATGAAGAGGATCGGCTCCTCGGGGGTGGCGGCCCCGGTCTCCCGCGCGTGATCGTGGTAGTTCAGCCCGATGCACACGATCTTGCCGATCCCGGCGACCGGCGGGCCGATCCGCAGCCCGTCCGCGTCGAGCGCGGGCAGGTCGCCGGCGGCCGCGGCGGCCCGGATCCGGGTCAGCGCGGTATGGTCCGCGAGCAGTGCGCCGTCGATGTCCGTGACCAGGTCCGACAGGTCCCGCAACGCGCCGTCCGCATCGAGCAGCGCCGGGCGTTCCGCCCCCACCGTTCCGACACGCAGCAGCTTCATCGTCACAACTCCCGTGGTCGAAGGGTCGGTCGGGGGAGGGTCCCCCAGACCGGCCGATGGGGGACGGCCATCGAGCGATTCGGCCGATCGTCCAAGAACGGGGTCCACTCCGCAAGACCCCGTTCACGGACTGGACCGTTACTGAGAGGTAGTAACGATCGGCCCGGAGCCCTTTCCGCCCCGGTCCGCGTCGGCCGGCTTAGCCGACCGGGACTCCCGCGCCGCGGTGTTGGCCCGGGCCCGCGCCGCCCGCTGTCGCGCGGCCCGGCTCTTCGGCCCGCCCGACCGCGACGAGGCACGGCGCGCCGGCTTCCCCTGGGCGTCGCCGGTCGCCTGCGGCCCCTGCGGCGTCCCGGGGGCGTCCTGGGCGACACCGCGGTCGGGCTCAACGGCGGCGCCCCGCACCGACTTCCGCCGGGTGGCCGGCGTGCGGTCCCGGTGCAGCAGGGCCCGCTCGCAGGCCGTCCACGTCGTGGTGGTCACCACGTAGAGCCCGGCGGCCAGCGGCACCACCGCGAGGGTGATCAGGGTGCCGAACGACAGCAGCGGCATCAGCTTGTTCAGGGTGCCCATACCGGGGGTCGCGGTGTTCGCCGCGGTGGTCGGGGCCGCGGCCGCCGCTGCCTTGGCGCGCCGGTAGTTCCAGGTGGCCACCGCCGTGATCACGGCGAACAGCGCGAGGTAGACCAGCCCTTGGGGGCCGGCCACCCCACCGTCGGCGAGCGCCTGGCGCCAGGTGCCGCCGAGCGGGGCGCCCAGCAGCGTATGGCTGAGCAGGGTGCCGTTCCCGGTGGAGAAGAGGTAGTACATCACGAAGAAGACCGGGAGTTGGAGCAGCGTCGGCAGGCAGCCGGCCAGCGGCGAGGAGCCGTTCTTGGCGTACAGGTCGGCCGTCGCCTGCTGGAGCCGTTCGCGGTCGCCGCGGTACTTGCGTTGGAGGGCGGCGACTTGGGGGGCGAGGGCGGCGCGGGCCTTCTCGCCGCGGGCGGCCGCCCGGGCGAGCGGGTGCAGGGCGGCGCGGACGCCGAGGGTGAACAGGACGATGGCGGCGGCGGTGGCCGCACCGCCGAAGAGCGGTTCGATGACCTCGGCGGCGCGTTCCAACACCGCGCCGAGGATGGTGAAAACGGACATGGCTGAGCCCTCCACGGGTCTCGTCGTGCCGAAGGGAAGGAAAGACGGCAGGACGAACCGCGCAGACCCGCGCCGACGCAGGAGCATTACGGGACGGACGGTTGGGCGGATGGGCGGATGGCTGATCCGCGTAATCCGTGCAACCTGAGGAGTCCGAGCAATCCCTGAAGTGTCCGGTGGAGTCCGGTACTTCGCATCCGTACGCCTACGGCTCCCTGCACGCGTACGCGTGCTGGTGCGTGGGTGGCGTACGGAAACGCGTCGGGGCGCTACGCGGTCGTCGGGAGGGCGCGGCCGGGAGCTCGGGGGCGCGGGCGACCCGCGGCGTCGGGGTCGCGTTGGGACAGGAAGGCCGTGCGGCGCTCTCGGTCGCGGATGGCCGTGCGTATGCGGCCCGGTGGTACGGGGCGGGCGGTGGCGGCCAGGGCGAGGGCGCTGCACAGCAGCAGCACCGCGGCGGTGGTCGCGGCGACGGCCAGCGTGGTGGTCAATCCGGTCTGCGCGAGCAGGAGTCCGGCGAGCAGGAAGAACAGCGCGCTGGTGTAGAGCCGCCAGGCATCGGCCATGCGGAACATCCGGCTTCCCCCCTCCGCGCTCCCCCGCGCTTCGCGACCGACGCCTCAGCGGTCGTCGGTCTGACCGTCCGTTCCAGGGTAACCGTACGCACGAGCGATCACGACCGTCCGTTCGGGATTTCACTCTTGACGGTGAGGGGGCGGCCGCCGGGGCGCCGGGCGAGAGCCTGGCACCACGGCGGCCGAGGAACGAGCGGGCGCGGGCCGGTCAGCCCGAGGGCACCCCGGCCCCGGCCCCGGCCTCGTTCTCGACCCTGGGGAACTCGTCGTCCAGCGCCAGGACTTCGGCGTCCGGGCGGTCGTCGGCGCGCTCCCGGGGGCCGAGCCAGGTCACCGCGAGGGCGACCGCCACGTTCAGCGCGAGGCCGACGATGCCGGCGTTCATGCCCCAGATCGGGTCGTGGCCGCCGAAGACCAGGACGCAGACCAGGGCGAAGCCGGCCGCCAGGCCGCTCACCGCCGCGTACATCGTCAGGCGTCGCCACACCAGTCCCAGCAGCAGCATCGGCACCAGTTGCGCCATGCCCTCGTACGAGATCAGGGAGAGGCGGACCAGGGTGTTGGGGGCGGTGTAGGTGAGGAGCAGCGCCAGGCCGCCGGCGGCGACCACGACGATCTGCGACCAGAGTTTCTGACGGGACGCCAGTTTCGGTACCGCGCCCAGCACGCTGCGCCCCCACATGGTGCCGATGACCAGCATGAAGACCGCCATCGGCACGATCGAGGAGAGTGCGGCGGCGACCCCGATCACGCCGACCGCCCAGGCCGGCAGGGAGTCCACGACCAGTTTGAACAGCGCCAGGTTGGAGCCGGCGCCGCTCAGGCCGGGGACGACGAACAGCGCCGCCAGCCCCAGCAGCATCGGCACGAACAACAGGACGTTGTAGAAGGGCAGATACATGGCGTTGCGGCGGAGCGCGTCGGCGTTCCGGGCGCCCAGGTAGCCGGCCACGGTGGTCGGGAAGATCACCACCGTAAGGGAGTTGATCACGGTGGTGGTGATGAACCAGGACTGGCCCAGGCCGCCGGAGGCGTGGCCGGGGAAGGTCAGCCACTGCGGCTTCTCGGCCACGATCCGGTCCAGGAAGGGGCCGTAGCCGCCGAAGTAGTGCAGCGGGACGTAGACCGCGAGGAAGCCGAGGGTGACGATGACCAGAATGTCCTTGAGGACCGACACCCAGGCGCTGCCGCGCAGCCCGCTGACGACGACGAACGCGGTGGTGACCGCGAAGCCGATGAAATAGGCCCAGTTGAGGCTGATCGCGCCGTAGGAGATGGTCGAGACGACCACGCCCATGCCGGTGATCTGGAGCTGGATGTAGGGCAGCAGGCAGACGGTGGCGAGGACGGCGACGGCGGCGCCGAGCCAGGGCCGGCGGTAGCGGTGGGCGACGATGTCGGTGATGCCGACCAGGCCGTGGCGGCGGGCGTAGGCCCACAGCATCGGGCCGACGACATAGCCGATCGCGTAGCCGCAGGACATGTAGGCCAGGACGTAGAGGACGGGGGCACCGAAGTTGTAGCCCCAGCCGGCGGCGCCGAGGTAGCTGAAGCTCGTGTAGCTCTCGCCGGCCATCAGCACCCAGATGAAGACGGTGCCCAGGCTCCGGCCGCCCACCGACCACTCGGTGAGCCCGCCGCCGGCACCCCGGCCGCGGACCGCGAGCAGCCCGAGGGCGACGGTCAGCACCATGAACCCGGCGAAGATCGCGGTGGCGACGGTGGCGTTCACCCGCGGCCCCCGCTCGACGCCTCGCCCCGGCCGTGGCCGCGCCGCAGGTCACCGCGGCGCGCCAACCAGACCGCAAGCGGCGTCAGCAGGGTGGCGAGCAGCATCCAGAAGAACAGGAACGGCAGGCCGAGGACGGTCGGGGTGACCCGGTTGACGAGCGGCAGCACCACCAGGAACAGCACATAGGGCAACAGCAGCCACAGCGCTGCGCTTCGCCGGCGCCCCACGTTTTCGGCTTTCCCGCCGTGGGTCGAATTTTGCACGTCGGCCCACGATAGTCGCTGCGCTTGGGCTGCTTCCCACGTACTTGGCTGTCCCGCCGCGCGGGTGGCTGTTGTTTGCGCCTTGCGGCGCGGGTGGTGTCGTCGGCGTTTCCGCTGCCTTTCCGCTGCCCTTCCGCTGCCTTTCCGCTGCGCGGGGGCCAGGCCGACTTGTCTTGTCCGCTGCGCGGGGCTTTTGGGGTGCGGTGACGGTCCTGCGGGGTGGGGGTGCCAGACTGCTTCGCTTTACGTCTGGCACCCCCACCCCAC
>NZ_JBHVJX010000012.1:0-84494 GCF_042798755.1 Streptomyces sp. NPDC057743 | reverse complement strand
CCCGCGGGGGGGGGTGTTGTGTTTCGCCCCGGGGGCGGGGGGGGGGTGGGCCGGGGGGGGGGGGGGGGGGGGGGGGTGGGGGCCCGGGGGGGGGGGGGTGCCAGACTGCTTCGCTTTACGTCTGCCCCCCCCACCCCTCCGGCCCGTCCCCTCCCGTGGGTGGGTGGAAGAAACGGGTGGTTGCCACGTCCGTCCGGTGGGCCAACTCGGGTTGGTGGGCCAGCTCGGGCCGGTGAGTCAACTCCGGCCGGTGGTTCGACTCGGGCTGCTGGGTCAACTCCGGCTGCTGGGCCAACTCGGGCCGGTGGCTTGAGTGGTGACCGTCAGAGGACGAGGAAGTGTGAGTCTGCGTGGCGACCGTAAGAAGGCAAGCGACCCCAGCGACCGAGCGGTGACCGTCAGAGGACAGGCGGCCCCAGCCACCAGGCAACGGCCGTCAGGGGACCACAAGGACCAGCCCCAACTCACCTGTTATTCCCCCACCCAACGGGAGGGGACGGGTCGGAGGGGGCGGTAGGCCAGACGTAAAGCGAAGCAGTCTGGCCTACCGCCCCCGGAGACCCGTCACCGCACCCAACAGCCCCGCGCAGCGGCACCGCCCGCCGCAGGCGCCACGGCGGGGAAGCCAACCACGTAGGCGGCCAGCCAAGCGCAGCGGACCGGCCCGCGCCGCAGGCGCAAACAACAGCACCCCGCACGGCGGGAAAGCCAAGTACGTGGGAAAAGCCCGGCGTCAGCCGAATACGTGAGAGACGGCATAAATGCACAGGCCCGCCAGCGCCCCCACCACCGTGCCGTTGATGCGGATGAACTGGAGGTCGCGGCCGATGTGGGCCTCGATCTTGCGGGAGGTGTGGGTGGCGTCCCAGCTGGCGACGGTGTCGGTGATCAGGGCGGTGATCTCGCTCTGGTAGGTGGTGACGACGTAGACCGCGGCGCCCTCCAGCCAGCCGTCGACCTTGTTGCGCATCCGCTCGTCGGCGGCCAGGCGCTCGCCGAGGGAGAGCAGTGCCGAGCGGACCCGCAGCCGCAGTTCGCTGCGCTCGTCCTCGGCGGCGGCCACGATCATCGCGCGGACCGCGCCCCACGCGGAGGCGATCAGGTCCTGCACCTCGCCGCGGCCCAGCACCTCGGACTTGAGGCGTTCGACCTTCTCGCGGGTGGCCGGGTCGGACCGCAGGTCGGCGGCGAAGTCGGTCAGGAAGCGGTCCACCGCGCCGCGCGCCGGGTGGTCGGGCATGTCCCGCATCTCGGCGACGAAGCGGAGGAGTTCCTTGTAGACCCGGTCTCCGACCTTGCGGTCGACGAAGCGGGGGGTCCATCCGGGGGCGCCGCCGGAGACCGCGGCGAGGACGGAGTCGGCGTGGTCGACCAGCCAGTCGTGGGCGCGGGTGCAGACCAGGTCCACGACCCGGGAGTGACCGCCCTCGGCGACGACCTTCTCCAGCAGGGCGCCGATGCCGGGCGCGATCTCGGTGGCGTCGGCGCGGCGGGTGATGGCCTCGCCGACCACCGCCTGGACGTCGGAGTCGCGCAGCACGGTCAGCGCGCCGCGCAGCGCGGTGGACAGTTCGGCGGTGACCCGGTCGGCATTGCCGGGTTCGGCGAGCCAGCGGCCGAGGCGGGCGCCGACGCCGACCGAGCGCAGCCGGCGGCGGACCACCTCGCCGGAGAGGAAGTTCTCCCCGACGAAGTCGCCCAGGCTCTGGCCGAGCTGGTCCTTCTTGTTGGGGATGATCGCGGTGTGCGGGATGGGCAGGCCCAGGGGCCGCTTGAACAGGGCGGTGACCGCGAACCAGTCGGCCAGCGCGCCGACCATGCCGGCCTCGGCGGCCGCCGCGACATAGCCGGTCCAGCCGCCCGCGCCGGCCGCGCCGGCCCACTTGGCCAGCGCGTACACCAGGGCGACGGCCAGCAGCAGCCCGGTCGCCAGGGCCTTCATCCGGCGGACGCCGCGCCGCTTCTCCGCGTCGGCGGCGCTCCCGCCGAGGCCGCCGGGCACCGTCCGGGTGCCCGGGGCGCCGCCGGCGGGCACTGGCTGCGCCGTCCGCGCCGCCTCCGCCTGGGTGTGTTCCATCCGCTCCACCACTCCCACCGTCTCCCCCGCCTTCCGTAGGCCGTCCGGTCCGCAGCGTGCGGCCGCTCGTACCGGCCCCGTGCGGTACGGACGGCGCGGACCGTCCCGTTGGTTGCCGGGATCCGTCCGTACCGGCCGTACGCCCGTATGTGTCCCACAGTGCCCTACTCGGGGAGCGGGCAACGAGTTCCCGGCGTCCGGGGCGGCGGGCGCCCCCCGGGGGGTCCGTGGGATCATGGACGCCTGGCCGGACCCGCGCCGGCGCCGCTGCTCACCGGGCATCTCGCGCCCGGACGGAGCGGACCGGCGCCGAGCGTCCCGCCGCCCCCATCCGCCCGGAGCGCGCAGCTCCGCCTAAGCCCCCGGGAGACGTCTCCGGCATGACCAGACGTGTGGGATACGCCCTGCTCGCCGGCCTGGCGGCGGTCGTGGTGCTGATCTCGGCGGGGATATTCGTTGGCTTCGGCGGCGCCCGCGGCCCCCTGGGCAACGCCCCGCACGAGCCGCGGACGTCGGCCGCGCCGGCGGTCTCCGGGCGGTGGGTCGGCACCTGGTCGGCGGCGGTGGCGTCGGCCGAGCCCGGCACCCAGGACGGCTACGCGGACATGTCGATCCGCAATGTCGTGCACACCAGCGTCGGCGGTTCCAGCGCCCGGATCCGGCTGTCGAACCTCTACGGCACCCGCCCGCTGCCGCTCAGCCACGCCTCGCTGGCGCTGTCGGCCGGCAGCGGGGGCCCGATCGCCACGGCCGGCTCGATGCGCCGGCTGACGTTCGGCGGCAAGCCGGCGGTGACGATCCCGGTGGGTGGCGAGATCACCAGCGACCCGGTGCGGCTGGCGGTTCCGGGCAACGCCGACCTGTTGATCACCACGTACTCCCCGGCGCCCTCCGGGCCGGCGACCTACCACCCGTACGCCCGCCAGACGTCCTACCTGGCGCGCGGCGACCGCACCGAGGACGCCACCGGCACCACCTACACCGAGCAGAGCCCGTACTGGCGCTATCTGACCGGTGTGGACGTGTGGAGCACACGGGCGCGCGGTGCGGTGGTGGCGATCGGCGACTCGATCACCGACGGGATCACCTCCACCCCGGGTGCCAACCACCGCTGGACGGACTTCCTCGCCGCCCGGCTGCGCGACGAGCCGGGCGCGCCCCGCTACGGCGTGCTGAACGCCGGCATCAGCGGCAACCGCCTGCTGACTGACTCCAGCCCGCTCTCCCCCACCAACGGGCCGAGCCTGCTGTCCCGTTTGGACCGCGATGCGCTGTCCCGTACGGGGGTGAAGGCGGTGGTGGTGGAGATCGGTGTGAACGATCTGTTCAAGGCCCCGCGCCAGTGGGACCCGCAGAAGGTGGTGGCGGGTCTGCGGGACGTGGTGCGGCGGGCGCACGGCCGCGGGCTGCGGGTCACCGGCAGCACCCTCACGCCGTTCGGCGGGCACCGCGGCTACTCCCGGCGGCTCAACGAGGTACGCGAACAGGTCAACCAGGAGATTCGTTCCGGCACCGTCTTCGACGAGGTCGTCGACTTCGACCGGGCGCTGCGCGATCCGGCGCACCCGCTGCGGCTTAAGCCGGCGTACGACTCCGGCGACCATCTGCACCCCAGCGACGCCGGCTACCGCGCGATGGCCAACGCGCTGGACGTCGACCACCTCCGGCAGGCCGCGCCCGCCGCGCTCTGACGGCGGCGGGCCCGGTCAGTCCAGTTCCCGGCCGTTTCGGCGCTCGTCCTTGAAGCGGCGCCGTTCCTCCTTGCGTTCGGCCTTCAGGCGGCGCCGCTCCTCCCTGGGCAGCTTGCGCTCGACGCCGACGCCGCCCATCAGGGCCAGGCCGGTGACGATGACCCGCGGTGCGCCGGGGTCGCCGGGCACGCCGTCCTCGCGGGTGTCGAAGCCGCCCATGATGCCCAGCCCGCGGGTCTCGACCTCGATGCCGGGCGGCACGATGACGTTGACGCCGCCCATCAGCGTCCAGACGCTGATCTCGACCTCCGGGGCGGCGAACTGGGCCTCGCGCAGGTCGAGTTCGCCGCCGCCCATGCAGCAGATCGCGACGAACCGGCGGCCGATGGTCCACCGGCCCTTGCGCTCGAAGCCGCCCAGGAGCGCGATGCCGGTGGTGGCGCCGCCCGCGCCCGGGCGGATCCGCTCGGCCCAGGCGGTGCCGGTGCCGGCGGGCGCGGGCTCCTTGCGCAGCGACAGCGGGGCGGGGGCCTGCGCGGCGACCGGCAGGTCGGCGGTGAGGTGCTCCAACTCCCCGTAGGTGCGGGCCTTGTAGGTGGCGTCCAACCGCTCGTCGAACTCCGCCATGTCCAGCCGCCCCTCGGCGACGGCGTCCCGCAGGATCTCGGCGACCCGCTCGCGGTCGGCGTCGGAGGCGCGCAACTGGGGAAGCCGTTCGTCAGTCATGCGGACAGCCTAGAGCCGTACGGGGGCGTCGTCGTCCGGTGTGCCGCGGGCCGCGCCGCCGCCGGCGTAGAGCTCGGCGATCAGGGTCTCGATGTCGGGCTCGCGGACCGAGAGGTCCACCAGCGG
Organism: Streptomyces sp. NPDC057743; assembly: GCF_042798755.1. NCBI lineage: Bacteria > Bacillati > Actinomycetota > Actinomycetes > Kitasatosporales > Streptomycetaceae > Streptomyces > Streptomyces sp. NPDC057743. The sequence goes on along the minus strand of NZ_JBHVJX010000012.1, from coordinate 79,874 downwards.
GTAGCGGGCGGCGACTTCGGTGACCAAGGGGGCGGCGCTGCGGGTGGCCGGGAAGGCCAGCCACTGGCGGGCGCCTTCGACGCGGACGGTGCGGGCGCCGGGGATGCCGTCGATGGGCGGGAGTTCCCGTTCGAGGTGCACCACCAGGGTGCGTTCGCCGTCCGCGGCGGTGCGCAGTCCGTCGAGGTCGCCGTCGAAGACGAGCCGGCCGTGGTCGATGACCATCACCCGGCGGCAGAGCTGTTCGATGTCGGTGAGGTCGTGGGTGGTGAGCAGGACGGTGGTGCCCCGTTCGGCGTTGACCTCGCGCAGGAAGGAGCGGACCTTGGCCTTGCTGACGACGTCCAGGCCGATGGTGGGTTCGTCGAGGTAGAGCACCTCGGGGTCGTGCAGCAGCGCGGCCGCGATGTCGCCGCGCATCCGTTGCCCCAGGGAGAGTTGGCGGACCGGGACGTCCAACAGGGGGGCCAGGTCGAGGAGTTCGATGCAGCGGGCGAGGTTGGCGCGGTAGGCGGCGGGCGGGACCCGGTACATCCGGCGGACCAGTTCGTAGGAGTCCTTGAGGGGCAGGTCCCACCACAGGGTGGTGCGTTGACCGAAGACCACGCCGATGCGGCGGGCCAGGCGGGCGCGTTCCCGGGCGGGGTCGATGCCGGCGACGCGGAGCCGGCCGCCGCTGGGGACCAGGATGCCGGTGAGCATCTTGATGGTGGTGGACTTCCCGGCGCCGTTGGGGCCGATGTAGCCGACCATCTCGCCGCGCGGGACACGGAAGGTGAGGCCGTCGACGGCCCGCACCTCGTGCCGGGTCCGGCGCAGTCGGCCGGCCCGGCGGCGGACGGTGAAGACCTTCTCGACGTCGGTCAGCTCGATCAGCGGGTCGGTGCCCGGGTCCATGGCGCGCAACTCCCTGTTCGTTTCTGTGCGTTGGGGTGGTCTGGGGTCAGCCCGATGGGCCAGGTCCTAGCTGCCGGTGCTGCGGTAGGCGCGGACGCCGTGCCGCCAGGCCAGCGCGGCGCCGGCGACCATCAGCGCGGCCACGACGGGCCCGAGGAAGGCGGTCCAGAGCGGCAGTTGGAGGGGGTAGGGGCGGCCCAGCACCCACAGCGCGGGCAGCCAGTTGACGAAGGCCAGCGGGATCACGAAGGTCACGCCGCGGACCAGGTCCCGGGCGAAGACCGTCGGCGGGTACTGGAGGAGGGTGTTGCCGCCGTAGGTGAGGGAGTTCTGGAGCTCGGCGGCGTCCTGCGCCCAGAACTGGAAGGCGGCCCCGGCGGTGTAGACCGCGCCGAAGATCGCCGTGCCGCACACCGCCATCAGCGGCACCATCAGGATCCGGCCGGCGGTCCACGCCACGTCGAGGTGGCCGATCGCCCACAGCAGCACCAACAGCCCCTGGGAAGTGCGGCCCAGGCGGCGCAGCGCGAACCGGTCGGCGGCGATCTGGGCGTAGACCGGGGCGGGGCGCAGCAACAGGACGTCGAGGGTGCCGTCGCGGATCCGGGCGCCGAGTCGGTCGAGGCTGCCGACCAGCAGGTCCGCCAGGCCCAGCGCGAGGCTGCTGGTGCCGTAGAGGAAGGCGACCTCGGGGAGGGTGAAGCCGCCGAGCGCGTGGACGCGGGAGAACATCAGCCAGATGGCGACGAAGTCCAGCCCGCTGGCGGCGAAGTTGCCGAACGTCATCAGCGCGAACGACGTCCGGTAGGCGAGCGTGGAGCGCACCCACATCCAGGCGATCAGTCCGTACGCGGCGAGGCCGTGCCGCAGGGTGCGCAGTCGGCCGTCCGGTGCGTCAACCACCGTGCACCACCACCTTGCGGGTGGCGGCGGACTGCACCAGGCGTCCCAGGGCCAGCAGCGCCAGCGCCCAGGCCGCCTGGAACGCCAGCCCGCGCAGCAGCGCCCCGCCGGTCCGCGCGCCGATCAGGACGTCGGCCGGTACCTGGAGCAGGGCGGCCCAGGGCAGGAGTTGGGCGAGGTCGGCGAGGTGGCCGGGGAAGACCCGCAGCGGCAGCACCATCCCGGAGAAGAACATGCACGACAGCCCGCTGACCAGGGACAGTCCGGAACTGTCCAGGAGCCAGAACGCGGACAGCGCGACGAGGTAGCGCAGGCCGAAGCTGACCACCGCGCCGAGCGCCGCGGACAGCAGGAACCAGCCCCAGGTCAGCGGGTCGGCGGGGAGCGCCAGCGGGAACACCAGGGCGCCCACCGCCACCGGAACCAGTCCGCGGCCGATCAGTTGGAAGGCGGCCCGGCCCAGATCGGCGGCGAGCCACCACAGTTGGAGGTCGGCGGGGCGGTAGAGGTCCACCGCGATGTCGCCGCTGCGGATGCGTTCTTGGAGCTCGTCCACGCCGCCGGTGGCGATCATGACGACGGTCAGCAGCGCCTGTCCGGTCCAGGCGAAGGTCAGCGCCTGCGCGGGTCCGTAGCCGCCCAGGTGCGGCCGCTGGCCCCAGAGGGCGAGGTAGGTGTAGGCGATGATGAAGCCGAAGGCGGTGTTGGTGACGAGTCCCGCGGCGGTGGCCGCGCGGTAGGTGGCGTACCGCCGGAAGCTGCCGGCCGCCACGGCTGCGTACAACACGCCGCGCTCCCCCAGCTCTTGGTCGGTGCCGTCCGGCGGTCGTGCGGACGGCGGAACCCGAGAGCCTAAGGCGGGCCCGGGACGGGCACCATCGATTTATCGCCCGTTCGGGTGAGGTAGGGGCGCCATTCAGCCGGTCACCGGGCGGACGCCGGTGCGCGCCACCGCCGGTGGCCGGAAGAGATGATGCGAAAGTTTCCTAACGGGCGTCAGTTGCGTTTCCCGACATAGCGCGTGACCCACCGCATACCACCACGGACTATCCGCAACCCCCGGCACGACACCGGCCCTGACACGACACCGCCCCGCCGCGGCACGACCTCCGGCGGCGGCCGAGGAGTCCCACAGACATGAGCGACGATGCGCGGCACGACGGCACCGAAGGCGAGCACGACGGCACCGGCGAGCACGACGCCACCGCCCGCCCCCGCCGCACCGGCTGGCGCCGGCTGCTGCCCACCTGGCGGGGGCTGGCGGGGTCGGCCCTGCTCTTCCTGCTGGTGGTCGTGGGCGGGCTGATCGCCGGCTACCTCCTCGTCGGCATCCCGCCCGCCAACAGCGCCGCGAAGGCGCAGAGCAACGTCTACCTCTACTCCGACGGCACGGAGTTGGCCCGCGACGGCGACGTGAACCGGGAGAACGTGCCGCTCGGCCACGTCCCCAGGAGCGTCCAGCGGGCCGTACTGGCCGCCGAGGACCGGGACTTCTACACCGAGTCCGCGGTCGACCCGGCCGCGATGCTGCGGGCCGCCTGGAACACCGTCCTCGGCAAAGGCAAGCAGTCCGGCTCCACCATCACCCAGCAGTACGTCAAGAACTACTACCTGGGCCAGGAGCAGACCGTCACCCGCAAGGCCAAGGAGTTCTTCATCGCCATCAAGCTGGACCGCGAGGCGAGCAAGGACGACATCCTCCAGGGCTACCTCAACACCAGCTACTACGGCCGCAACGCCTACGGCATCCAGGCCGCCGCCCAGGCGTACTACGGCAAGAACGTCGACGCGCTCAGCACCGCCGAGGGCGCCTACCTCGCCGCGCTCCTCAACGCCCCCAGCGCCTACGACATCACCGCCCACCCGGAGAACCGGCCGCGGGTGGTGTCCCGTTGGAACTACGTGCTGGACGGCATGGTCAAGCAGAAGTGGCTCAGCCGCGCCGAGCGCACCCGGATGTCCTTCCCCACGCTGAAGCAGGCCCGCACCTCCGCCGGCCTGTCGGGCCAGCGCGGCTATCTCGTCGAGGCGGTCCGGGACTACCTCACCGACCACAACGTGCTCGACGACAACACCCTGCGCGCCGGCGGCTACCGCATCACCACCACCATCGACCACCGGCGCCAGAACGCCCTCGTCAAGGCCGTCCAGACCCGGCTGATGGACAAGCTCAACGACGGCCGCAAGGTGGACAGTTACGTGCGGGCCGGCGGCGCCTCGGTCGACCCCGCGACCGGCCGCGTGGTCGCCCTCTACGGCGGCATCGACTACGCCAAGCAGTACGTCAACGGCGCCACCCGGCGCGACTACCAGGTCGGCTCCACCTTCAAGCCGATCGTCTTCGCCTCCGCCGTCGACAACGGCTCGGTCACCCAGGACGGCGCCCCGATCACCCCCAACACCGTCTACGACGGCACCAACAAGCGGATGACCATCAACCACGGCCGCGCCACCGGCTTTGCCCCCGGCAACGAGGACGACCGCTCCTACGGGCCGATCACCGTCTCCGAGGCCACCGACAAGTCCGTCAACGCGGTCTACGCCCAGATGGGCATCGACGTCGGCCCGGACACCGTCCGCAAGACCGCGGTGTCGCTCGGCATCCCGGCCAAGACCCCCAGCCTCGGCGCCTCCCAGGGCGCCATCTCGTTGGGCACCGCCACCCCCAGCGTGCTGGACATGGCGCAGGTCTACGCGACGCTGGCGCACCACGGCCGGCAACTGCCGTACACGCTGGTCGACAAGGTCACCAAGGCCGGCGACGACCTCGACCTGCCGGAGCGCGAGGAGAGCGCCGCCATCGGGCGGGCCGCGGCCGACACCACCACCCAGATCCTGCGCAGCGTCGTCGACGGCGGCACCGGCACCGCCGCCCAGGGGGCCGGCCGCCCGGCCGCCGGCAAGACGGGCACCGCGGAGAACGACAAGGCCGCCTGGTTCGCCGGCTACACCCCCGACCTGGCGACCGTCGTCGCGGTCCTCGGCCAGCACCCGCAGACCGCCGCGCAGGAGCCGCTGTACGGCGCGGCCGGCGCGGCCCGCGTCAACGGCGGCGACTTCCCGGCCCAGATCTGGGCCGACTACACCGCCGCGGCGCTGCGCGGCCGGCCGGTGCGCGACTTCGACCTCCAACTCCAGGACGGCGCCGAGGAGAGCGCCTCGGCCTCGCCGTCCGCCAGCGACTCCTCGTCGCCGAGCGGTTCGACCTCGCCGAGCACCGGCCCGTCCGGCAGCACCGGCCCGTCCGGCACCGGGACGCCGACCGGGACCGGCGCCCCCACCGGGCCGACCGGCGAGCCGACCCTCCCGCCGGTCCCCACCGAGCAGCAGCCGACGGCCGAGCCCACCGAGCAGTTCCCGCCCCTCGGCCCGCCCAACGGCGAGGAGATGATGCGGCGTTGGGGCGGCGGCTGACGGCCGCGGGCGGCGCCCCTTGAGTGGCCCGAGCTTTAGTGACCCGAGGTCGCCTTCAGCCCGACGACGGCCACCAGCAGCAGGCAGATGAAGAAGATCCGCGCGGCGGTCATCGGCTCGCCGAGCACCAGCATCCCGACCACCGCGGCGCCGGCCGCGCCGATGCCGACCCAGACGCCGTAGGCGGTGCCGATCGGCAGGGTGCGGGCGGCGTAGGACAGCAGGACCATGCTGGCGACGATGCCCGCGCCGGTGGCGAGGCTGGGCCACAACCTGGTGAACCCGTCGGTGAACTTCATGCCGATCGACCAGCCGACCTCCAACAGGCCGGCGACGACGAGCAGGACCCATGCCATGACGGCACCTCCGTGAATGGACTTCAACAGGGGTGCGTCGTCTTGTCCTGACCCGGTACGGCGCGTCTCGTCGGGTTGTCCCCGAGGCTAGCAAAAGGCTCCCCCGCAGGTGGTGACGGCGATCACCACCCGTGGGGGAGCCGGTGTGCGCTTACAGGTACAGGCCCGTCGCGTCGTCCGCGCCCTCCAGGCGCTCCGCAGCCACGGCGTGCAGGTCGCGCTCGCGCATCAGCACGTACGCCACCCCGCGCACCTCGACCTCGGCCCGGTCCTCCGGGTCGTACAGCACCCGGTCGCCCACCTCGACGGTCCGTACGTTCTGCCCCACCGCGACCACCTCGGCCCAGGCCAGGCGACGTCCGACCGCCGCGGTCGCGGGAATGACGATGCCCCCGGACGAGCGGCGCTCGCCCTCGGGGATGTCCGTCCGGACCAGCACGCGGTCGTGCAGCATCCGGATCGGCAGCTTGTCGTGGGTGTCCTTGGTGTTATTCGGGCTCACGGCATGACCGTACCTGTCCGGCGGCGGCGCCCTTGCACCGCGGGCCGCTTCCGGTACGACGGAAGGGACCCGCGACGGCCCCCAACACCGCTACTTGCGACGCTTCTTGGAGCCCGCGGCGAGCAGGCCCACCACGGCCACACCGATCATGGCCACCGGGATGATCCGCTCCAGCCGGGGCGCACCGTCCTCGGACACCAACTGGCCCCGCACGTCCGAGACCAGGCGGTTGACGGCGACGTAGGCGCGGCCCGCGGTGCGGTCCACGGCCGCCGACGCCTTCGCCTTCGCGTCGTCCATGATCGTCTTCGGGTGTAGCCGGACGCCGATCTCGTCGAGCGTCCCGGCGAGATCCTGCCGCCTGCGGACGATGTCCGCCTCGATCTGCGCAGGGGTCCTGGCTTCCGACACCGCGCCGCCTCCGTCATCTCGTGCCGATGGGTACGGCGGCCGGACTCGCGGCCCCGTACGGAACCGGCCACCTCGATCAGGTACCGATTCGTGGAGGACAGTCTGTCAGCTCCCACCGGGGTGCGCCCCACAGCACCCCCGTTTCGCCCCGCCGCCGGCCGGCTGACGTCCGCGGCGCCGTGCTGGCCTAATCTCGGGGACGCACCACGACCATCCGCAAGCCCCCTCGCAAGGAGACGGAAGACCCGCCATGAGTGAGCGACTTCAGCCCGGCGACACCGCGCCCGCCTTCACGCTCCCCGACGCCGACGGCCAGCAGATCTCGCTCGCCGACCGCAAGGGACGCAAGGTCATCGTCTACTTCTACCCGGCCGCGCTGACCCCCGGCTGCACCAAGCAGGCGTGCGACTTCACCGACAACCTCGACTTCCTCGCCGGCCACGGCTACGGCGTCATCGGCATCTCCCCGGACAAGCCGGAGAAGCTGGCGAAGTTCCGCGAGAAGGAGGAGCTCAAGGTCACCCTGCTCGGCGACCCGGACAAGGAGGTGCTGACCGCTTACGGGGCCTTCGGCGAGAAGAAGCTGTACGGCAAGACCGTCACCGGCGTGATCCGCTCCACCGTCATCGTCGACGAGGACGGCAAGGTCGAGCGGGCGCTCTACAACGTCAAGGCCACCGGCCACGTCGCCAAGATCATCAAGGACCTGGGGCTGTAAGCCGGCGGGAGGCGGCGACCGGCGCTACGGTGCCGTCGCCGCCTGCGGCGTCTCCGGGGCCGCCGTCGCGGCCCGGTCCGGCAGCTCCAGTACGGCCTCGGCGCCGCCGCCCTCGGCGGTGCCGAAGTCCAGCCGCGCGCCCAGCACCTCGGCCTGGCCGGCGGCGATCGTCAGCCCCAGTCCGTGCCCGGTGCCGCGCTCCGGCGCCGCGGTACGGAACCGCCGCGGCCCCTCCGCGCGCAGCTCCGCCGGATACCCCGGCCCGTGGTCGCGCACCACGATCCGCGTGCCGACGACGACCACCTCGATCGGCGGCTCGCCGTGCTTGGCCGCGTTCGCCAGCAGGTTCACCAGCACCCGCTCCACCCGCCGCCGGTCGGTCTCCACGATCATCGGTTCGCCCTCGACGATCACCGTCACCGCCAGGTCGTCCACCCCGCGCTGCCGCGCGGCCCGCTTGACGATCCCGCGCACCAGCGACGGCAGCTCGCAGGCGTCCAGGTCCGCCCGCTCCACCCCGGCGTCCAGCCGGGAGACCTCCAGCAGGTCCTCCACCAGCCGCCGCATCGCCTGCGCCCGGTCCCGCACCAGCTCCACCGCGCGCGGCTGCGGCAGCAGCTCCGCCGCCGCCACCAGACCGGCCACCGGCGTGCGCAGCTCGTGCGCCACGTCCGCGGTGAACTCCCGCTCGGCCTCCACCCGCGCCGCCAGCGACGTCGCCATGTGGTGGACGCTGCGGCCCAGTTCGGCCACCTCGTCCCGGCCGTTGCTGGCCAGCGCGTCCGCGTCCGGTGGCTCGCCCGCGGCGATCCGCCGGGCCGCCGCCGCGCTCAGCCGCAGCCGCCGCGAGAGCCGCTGCGAGACGAACCACGACACCACCGCCATCAGCGCGACCGTGCCGAAGCCGGCGATCAACAGCGCCCGGTCCAGCGCCACCTGCGCCGGATCGTCGTCCGGGTACGCCGCCGACACCGACAGCGAGCGGGTCGGCCGGGCCGCGTCGCCGCCGCCGACACCGGTCGCCGCCCACACCCGCGGGTCATCGCCGCCGCTCAGATAGGTGCCCGAGCGGCCCCGGAACACGGCCTCGCGCAGCGGCGACGGCAGCGTCGCGTCGTCCAACTGCGCGCCCAGCGCCAGCGTGCCGTCCCGCTCGTAGATCTGCAGCGCCGAGCTCAGCCGGACGTCCTGGTACGCCCGGGCCGACCGCTCCCGCTCGGCGTCCGCGATGTGGTGCACGGCGAACCCGAGCACCACCACCGCCAGCGCCGTCATGCCCGAAATGGCCAGGGCGATCCGGCCTCGAATGCCCATCACGCGAGGTTATACATCTCCGTCGTGTCGCCGAGCGGGGTGGACCCCTCATAGGTCACCTCCAGGCCCGTGAAGGCCCGCGCTCCGTCGACCTCCTTGGCGCCGTAGAGCCGGAACGTCGCCCGGTACCCGGCGTCCGTCCCGACGCCCGCCGCGGTCTTCTCCACCTGGACCACGCCCCGGCCCTCGGCCTCCTTGCCGTCGTAGCGGTCCCAGGTGATCCCGGTGGCCACCATCCCGGCGTCCGCGCAGGTCAGCGTGATCACCCGGGGCCGGATCTCCGGCTCTCCGATCCCGCAGTCCCGCACCCCCGGCAGCCCCTCGGTGGGCCCGGCGTCCGACTTCACGTCCTGGACGGCCGAGGTCCGCGGGGCGGCGTCCACCGCCGAGGCGCGGTCCGACGCCTGGCTGAACCACACCCCGCCGGCCGCCAGCGCGGTCACCACGAGAAAGGCCACCAGGGCGGTCCGCCCGCGCCTGAAGCGGGCCCCTTCGCGGTCGGTCATCACACACTCCTCCCGGGGCGCCCTCGCCCCGTTACCCCGCCAGCAAACACGACCACCGCCGCGGCCCCGCGCCGGGCCCCGGAGCCCGGCCACCGCGCGCACGGCACCGCGCGGCGGGTGCCACCTCCTGCGACGAAAGCGCACCCTTCGACGGGCCTGCGACCAAAAGGTGCGGTTTCGCCACCGCCACTCTCCTCTTTCCCGGACACAGGCTGATTGCCCGAAAGCCGCGGTGACCACTCGGCTGTGTACCAGTCCTGTAACAGGCCGTTCCGTCGCGCCCCCTCATCACCCCTCTGACGTGCGCCGTCCGGACCGGCTCGACGTGACATACCTCGCGTTCGCCGCCCACAGTGTTTTGACCGGGCCTCCAGCGTGCAGGCGCACCCGTCGTAGTTCCCACGCCCGCGCAGCCGAAGAACCGCGCCGACCAACGGGAGGACCGCCGCGTGCCGCACCGCAGTACCGAGGACAGCAACTTGGCGCCGGATCGCGACCTGGAGGCGCGCCGGCGTCACTGGGTGCTCTTCCGCGCCATCGACCGGCGCCGCAACCCCCCGCTCCGCCGCACCGACATCACCGTCACCGACGAACCGACCGTCCGCCGCGCGGTCAAGGCCGCCGCGCTCGGCAACGCCATGGAATGGTTCGACTTCGGTATCTACAGCTACCTGGCCCTGACCATCGGCAAGGTCTTCTTCCCCAGCGGCAGTTCCACCACCAGCCTGCTGTCCTCCTTCGCCACCTTCGCCGTGGCCTTCCTCGTGCGGCCCCTGGGTGGCGCCTACTTCGGCCCGCTCGGTGACCGGATCGGTCGCAAGAAGGTGCTCGCGCTCACGATGATCATGATGTCGTTGGGCACCGTCTGCATCGGCCTGATCCCGTCCTACGACGCGATCGGCCTCTTCTCCCCCGCCCTGCTGATCTTCTTCCGGCTGATCCAGGGCTTCTCCACCGGCGGCGAGTACGGCGGCGCCTCCACGTTCATCGCCGAGTACGCCCCCGACAAGAAGCGCGGCTACTTCGGCAGCTTCCTGGAGATGGGCACCCTGATCGGCTACACCGGCGCCGCCGGCATCGTGCTGGTGCTCAACACCGTGCTGGGCCCGGAGGCGATGGTCCACTGGGGCTGGCGCCTGCCGTTCCTGATCGCCGGCCCGCTCGGCCTGGTGGGCCTCTACCTCCGGCTCCGGCTGGACGAGACCCCGGCGTTCCAGAAGTTCGAGGCCGAGCAGTCCCACGGCGCCACCGACGCCCACGCGCGCACCGAGGAGGAGCCCTCCCACCTCTCGGCCAACCACCCCGGGAAGAAGCTGGGCGAGATCTTCACCCAGAACTGGCCCGCCATCCTGCTGTGCATCGCGCTGGTCGGCGCCTACAACATCACCGACTACATGCTGCTGTCGTACATGCCGACCTACCTGACGGACACCCTCGGGTACAACGAGACCCACGGCCTGCTGATCCTGCTGGTGACCATGGTCGCCCTGATCTGCCTGCTGCCGACCGTCGGCAAGCTCAACGACCGCTACGGCCGCAAGCCCCTGCTGATGAGCGGGATGGTGGGCTTCCTGGTCCTGGCGATACCCGCGTTCCTCCTGGTCAAGAGGGGCTCGCTGGTCGCCGTCTCGGGCGGGATGGCCCTCCTGGGCCTCTCCCTGGTCTGCCTGTTGGGCACCATGTCCGCCGCGCTGCCGGCGCTCTTCCCCACCAGCGTCCGCTACGGCTCCCTGTCCATCGGCTACAACCTCGCCGTCTCGCTCTTCGGCGGCACCACCCCGCTGGTCATCACCGCCCTGATGGACGCCTTCGACAAGAACGTGATGGTGCCCGCCTACTACACGATGGGCGCCGCCCTCGTCGGCGTCATCGCCGTCGCCCTCATGAAGGAGACCGCCCAGCAGCCGCTGGACGGCTCCCCGCCCTCCGTGGCCACCGAGGAGGAGGCCCGCGCCATGATCGCCTCCCGCACCCACGAGCCCCGCTTCTGAGGGGCTCCCGACCGCCGGCAACTCGGCGCCCCCACCGGCCCGTTCGGCCTCCCGGCCGCCGACTCGACCGGCCCCTGACCGCCCGCGAAGGGGACCCAGTAGAGTTGGCGCCGCGGGCCCGTACCCCAGCTGGCCAGAGGGCGCCGGTTTAGGTCCGGTGTGTCGTGGGTTCGAGTCCCACCGGGCCCACCGCGCGAAGACGGCCTCCCCTTCCGAGGAAGGGGAGGCCGTCTTCGCGTTCTTTGGGGGTCAGCCCAGCAGTTCCCGCACCACCGGCGCCAGGGCGCGGAACGCCTTGCCGCGGTGGCTGATCGCGTTCTTCTCGACGGCGGTCAGCTCCGCGCAGGTCCGGGTCTCGCCGAGCGGCTGGAGGATCGGGTCGTAGCCGAAGCCGCCGGTGCCGGCGGGGGTGTGGCGCAGGACGCCCTCCAGGACGCCCTCGACGACGCGTTCGGTGCCGTCGGGGAGGGCCAGGGCCGCGGCGCAGGCGAAGTGGGCGGCGCGGTGGTCGTCGGCGATGTCGGAGAGCTGGGCGAGCAGCAGGTCGAGGTTGGCCTGGTCGTCGCCGTGCCGGCCGGCCCAGCGGGCGGAGAAGATGCCGGGGGCGCCGCCGAGGACGTCGACGCAGAGGCCGGAGTCGTCGGCGACCGCCGGCAGGCCGGTGGCCTGGGCCAGGGCGTGCGCCTTGAGGAGCGCGTTCTCGGCGAAGGTGACGCCGGTCTCCTTGACGTCGGGGACGTCCGGATAGGCATCCGCGCCGACGAGTTCGACGTCGAGGTCGGCCGCGTCGAGGATGGCGCGGAGCTCGGCGATCTTGCCGTTGTTGCGGGTGGCGAGGACGAGGCGGCGGGGGGCGGGGCGGTCGCCGGTTTGTGACTCCATGGGACGCGATTATTCCTTGTCGCCCGGGGTGCAGACGGCGGTGATCCGGCTCGCCGCCTCGCCGATGGGGGCGAGGTTGGGGGCCTTGTTGTGCTCGACGGCCGTGCGGGCTTCCTTGATGCCGCCGTTCATCTTGTCGACGGCCGTGCGGAGTTCGGGGTCGTGGGCGGAGGCGCTGAGCTTCTTGAGGTCGGCGTCGAGGGCGTCCAGGGCCCGGTTGGCCTCCTCGGGGTCGTCCAGGGCCCGGCCGGCGGCCTTGTTGAGCTTGTCGACGCCGCCTGCGACGGCGGTGGCGGTTTTGGCGCAATCCACGGCCTTCTGGACGGCGCTGCACGCGGCCAGCGCCGGCGTCGCGAGGGCGAGGACGGCCGCCACGGCGAGCGCCTGGGCGGCGGGGCGGCGCGGGCTGAGGCGACGGTGGGGACGGGCCATGGACGTTCCTTCCCTTGGGGCGTACGAGGGGTGCGCACGCGAGCCGGGTGCGGCGGCGGGGCGCCGCGGGCTCGGCAAGGGAGGAAACGCCGGGCGGGACAAGGGGGTTGACCGGCCGGCGGGGGCGGGGGCGAAGATCGGCCAGCGGGCGGGTGCGGGGCGCCGGGGCCGGGCCCCGCATCCCGCACCCGGCGGCGGCCCGGGTCAGAGGGTGCGGGCCAGCGCCTCCTGCTGGGCGGCGTCGAGCGCGGTGCAGCCCGAAACGGCCAGGTCCAGCAGGGAGTTGAGCTCGTCGCGGTCGAACGGCGTGGCCTCGGCGGTGCCTTGGACCTCGACGAAGCGGCCGTCGCCGGTGCAGACGACGTTCATGTCGGTCTCGGCGCGCACGTCCTCCTCGTAGCAGAGGTCCAGCAGCGGGACGCCGTCGACGATGCCGACGCTGACCGCGCTGACGGTGCCGGTCAGCGGGCGGCGGCCGTGCTTGATCAGCTTCTTTCCCTGGGCCCAACCGATCGCGTCGGCGAGGGCGACATAGGCGCCGGTGATCGCGGCGGTGCGGGTGCCGCCGTCGGCCTGGAGGACGTCGCAGTCCAGGACGATGGTGTTCTCGCCGAGGGCCTTGAAGTCGATGACGGCGCGCAGCGAGCGGCCGATGAGGCGGGAGATCTCATGGGTGCGGCCGCCGATCTTGCCGCGGACGGACTCCCGGTCGCCGCGGGTGTTGGTGGAGCGGGGCAGCATGGCGTACTCGGCGGTGACCCAGCCCTCGCCGGTGCCCTTGCGCCAGCGCGGCACGCCTTCGGTGACGGAGGCGGTGCAGAAGACCTTGGTGTCTCCGAAGGAGACCAGTACGGACCCTTCGGCGTGCTTGCTCCAGCCGCGTTCGATGGTGACGGGGCGGAGCTGTTCAGGGGTGCGGCCGTCGATACGAGACATGGTCCAGACCCTATCGGCTACGCCGAGGGCCTCGTTCCGGTGCCGGGGACGGCCGGAACGAGGCCCGTTGCGTTCGACCGCGCGTCAGGGCCGGGCCCCGGCGCGGTTCACGAACGGTGGCTCACATCATGTCTTCGATCTCGGCGGCGATCGGGTCCGCGTCGGTGCCGATGACGACCTGGATCGCGGTGCCCATCTTCACGACGCCGTGGGCGCCGGCGGCCTTGAGCGCGGCCTCGTCGACGAGGGAGGCGTCGTTGACCTCGGTGCGGAGGCGGGTGATGCAGCCCTCGACCTCTTCGATGTTGTCGAGCCCGCCGAGCCCGGCGACGATCTTCTCAGCCTTGCTGGCCATGTCCACTCCTGCTTGTCTCGGCCGTCGGCGGTTCTGCCGCTCGGTTTTCACACGGTAACGCACGTTTAGCCCACTTCTATGGGCGTTCGTCCGTTACCTGGCGAAGGATGGCGATCACCAAAGGAGGCGTCCGGAACGCACTCCGACAACTGGTCTACACCACAGTATGCGGCACGCGGCGGGCGGGGCGTCCCCGGGCCGGCGCCTCAGGCGGGCGGAGGGTGCGGATGGCTGCGGACGCGGCGGGCGGGACGCCGGGGAAGGGGCCGGCGCAACCGGTCAGGAAGCGGGCGCAGGCCCTGTTCCAGGGCCTGCAGAAGATGGGCCGCAGCCTCCAGTTGCCGATCGCGGTGCTGCCGGCGGCGGGCATCCTCAACCGGCTCGGCCAGCCGGACGTGTTCGGCGCCAAGGGGCTCGGCTGGGAACACGTCGCCAAGGTCTTCGCGGGCGCGGGCGGGGCGCTGCTGGATTCCGGGCTGGGGCTGCCGCTGCTCTTCAGCATCGGCGTGGCCATCGGCATGGCGAAGAAGTCGGACGGCTCGACGGCGCTGGCGGCGATCGCCGGATTCCTCGTCTATTACGCGGTGCTGCACCAATTCCCGGTGCATTGCCCGACGGGACAGACCTATACGCAGGCGGGGTTGTGGAGCGGAGTGTGCATCGACGCCGCGGGGAAGGCGACGCCGGCGACGTTCCAGAATCCGGGGGTTTTCGGCGGCATCGTCATGGGCTTTCTCTCCGCGTGGTGTTGGCAGCGGCTGCACCGGGTGAAGCTGGTGGACTGGCTGGGCTTCTTCAACGGGCGGCGGCTGGTGCCGATCGTGATGGCCTTCGTGGGGCTGGCGTTCGCGGCGCTCTGCCTGTGGGTGTGGCCGCCGGTGGGCGACGCGCTGACCTCCTTCAGCCACTGGCTGACGGAGCTGGGCGCGTGGGGTTCGGGGATTTTCGGGACGGCCAACCGCGCGCTGCTGGTGATCGGCGTGCACCAGTTCCTGAACACCTTCGTCTGGTTCCAGTTCGGGAGTTTCACCACGCCCGACGGCACGGTGGTGCACGGCGACATCAACCGCTTCATGGCCGGCGATCCGACGGCCGGTCAGTTCACCACCGGTTTCTTCCCGATCATGATGTTCGCGCTGCCGGCCGCGGCGCTGGCGATCGCGCACTGCGCCCGCCCGCACCGCCGCAAGGAAGTCGCCGGAATGATGCTCTCGGTCGGGCTGACCTCGTTCGTGACCGGGGTGACCGAACCGGTGGAGTATTCGTTCATGTTCATCGCCCCGGTGCTGTACGGGATTCACGCGGTGCTGACCGGTACGTCACTGGCGGTCACCTGGGCGCTGGGGGTGCACGACAGCTTCAGTTTCTCCGCGGGGTTGATTGACTACGTCATCAACTGGGGCCTGGCGACGAAACCGTGGCTGATCATTCCGATCGGCCTGTGTTTCGCCGTCGTCTACTACCTCCTCTTCCGTTTCGTCATCACGCATTTCGATCTGACGACGCCGGGGCGGGAGCCGGCCGAGGTCGGTGACGCCATGGAACGGGAGAACGTCAAATAGTGACGGAAGAACCCCAAATAGCGCCTGGGCGGCCGGGGTTACCCGCGCCGCCCTTCCCTTTCCTCCGCTTTCGTCGGCCCCCGGGTTCGCGCCCCCGGGGGCCGACGGTCATGTGGTCCATACCACTTGGAAGAATGGATTCCTTTACGCCACCGCCACGTGCTAAGAATGGTCTAAACCACCAGGTGGTTTAGACCAAGGTGTAGACCAACGGCGGGCCGTCTCCCCCTTCTCTCCCGGGCCCGCGTCCTCCAGGAGGAATCCGATGAGTTCGGCCACCGCCACGAAGGCGGCCCCCGCAAAGAAGCGGGGATCCGGCCTGTTGCAGGGCCTGCAGAAGATCGGCCGCAGCCTCCAGCTGCCGATCGCCGTCCTGCCCGCAGCCGGCATTCTCAACCGCCTCGGCCAGCCGGACGTCTTCGGCGACAAGGGCCTGCACTGGACCGCCGTCAGCAAGGTCTTCGCCGCCGCCGGCGGCGCGGTCTTCGACAACCTGCCGCTGCTGTTCTGCATCGGCGTGGCCATCGGCTTCGCGAAGAAGGCCGACGGCTCCACGGCGCTCGCCGCCCTGGTCGGCTTCCTGGTCTACAGCAACGTCCTCAAGGCGTTCCCGGTCACCGAGGGGCACATCGAGAACGGCAAGTGGGTCGAGCCCGTCGTCAACAACCCCGGGGTCCTCGGGGGCATCGTGATGGGCCTGCTCGCCGCGGTCCTGTGGCAGCGCTACCACCGCAAGAAGCTGGTGGACTGGCTGGGCTTCTTCAACGGCCGCCGGCTGGTCCCGATCATCATGGCCTTCGTCGGCACCGCGGTCGGCGTCCTCTTCCTGCTGATATGGGAGCCGGTCGGCAACGCCATCTCCGCCTTCGGCGAGTGGATGACCGGCCTGGGGGCGATCGGCGCCGGCCTCTTCGGCCTGATCAACCGCGGGTTGCTGCCGATCGGCATGCACCAGTTCGTCAACACCGTCTCGTGGTTCCAGCTCGGTGACTACACCGACGCCGCCGGCAAGGTCGCGCACGGCGACATCGGCCGCTTCTTCGCCGGCGACCCGACCGCCGGCCAGTTCATGTCCGGCTTCTTCCCGATCATGATGTTCGGCCTGCCGGCCGCCGCGCTGGCCATCGCGCACGCCGCCCGCCCCGAGCGCCGCAAGGCCGTCCTGGGCATGATGGTCTCGCTCGGCCTGACCTCGTTCGTCTGCGGCATCACCGAGCCGATCGAGTTCTCGTTCATGTT
This sequence comes from Streptomyces sp. NPDC057743, assembly GCF_042798755.1. Taxonomy (NCBI): domain Bacteria; kingdom Bacillati; phylum Actinomycetota; class Actinomycetes; order Kitasatosporales; family Streptomycetaceae; genus Streptomyces; species Streptomyces sp. NPDC057743. The sequence continues at coordinate 63,456 of NZ_JBHVJX010000012.1, read as the reverse complement.
CATCGCGCCGGTGCTCTACGCGATCCACGCCGTGCTGACCGCCGTGTCGATGGCCGTCACCTGGGCGCTCGGCGTCCACGACGGCTTCACCTTCTCCGCCGGCGCCATCGACTACCTGCTGAACTGGAAGCTGGCCACCGAACCGTGGCTGATCATCCCGCTCGGCCTGGCGTTCGCGGCCGTCTACTACCTGCTGTTCCGCTTCGCCATCACCAAGTTCAACCTCCCCACCCCGGGCCGTGAACCCGAGGAAGAGGTCGAGGACCTGACCAAGGCGTAGCCCCCGCGCCCCCGCGACCCCACGGCCGCGCGCAAAGGGCCCCGGAACCGCAGCTCGCGGTTCCGGGGCCCTTGTCGCCTCTCGTCCCCCCTTCCCGCCCCGCCGCGGCGGGGCGGGCTCAGATCTCGTAGACCGCGCCGGCCTTGGCGACCTCGACCGGCCCGTCGTAGACCTTCTGGGCGTCGCGGACGCTGATGTCGGGATCGGTCCACGGCGGGATGTGGGTCAGCACCAGCCGGGACGCGCCGGCCTGCCGGGCGTGCTCGCCGGCCTCCCGGCCGTTGAGATGGAGGTCCGGGATGTCCTCCTTGCCGTGGGTGAAGGACGCCTCGCACAGGAACAGGTCGGCGCCCTCGGCCAGTTGCGCGAGCGCCGCGCAGGGGCCGGTGTCGCCGGAGTACGTCAGGGTGCGGCCGCCGTGCTCGATCCGGAAGCCGTACGCCTCGACGGGATGGCTGACCCGCTCCGTGCGCACGGTGAACGGGCCGATGGTCGCGGTGCCCGGGGTCAGCTCCCGGAAGTCGAAGACCTCGCTCATCGCCTTCTCGTGCGGGAGGTCGTCGTGCGCGGCGGTCAGCCGGCGCTCGGTGTCGGCCGGCCCGTAGACCGGCATCGGGGCGCAACGGCCGCCGTCCGGGCGGTAGTAGCGGACGACGAAGTAGCCGCACATGTCGATGCAGTGGTCGGCGTGCAGGTGCGACAGCAGCACGGCGTCCAGGTCGTAGAGACCGCAGTGGCGCTGCAACTCGCCGAGGGCGCCGTTGCCCATGTCGAGGAGCAGCCTGAAGCCGTCGGCCTCCAAGAGGTAGCTCGAACAGGCCGATTCCATGGAGGGGAACGACCCCGAGCATCCGACGACGGTGAGCTTCATACGGGCGTGAACCTCCATGGGCTGGGGGCACCCCACCCGGAAATGGCCGGGGAGGGTGGCGGCCGGCGGTGCCGAAAACGGTCCCGACGCGGTGTCGTACGGGGCTGCTGCCGGGTCCTTGGCGGTCGGTGCGGTGCCCACGAGCGTACGGCGCGCAGGGGCGCGCGGCGCCGTAGGTGGGGCGAGCTGTGGGCGGAATCACCAGTCCGGGTGGGGGTGGGACGGCGGACCACACCGCGCTTCCGGTGGGCGGAAGTTCCGTCCGAAAACCCTCGCCGCGGCCGCGCGCGGCGGATGCCGAAGGGGGTGGCTCCGGCGGTCGCCGCGAGCCACCCCCTTCGGGTGCGTGAAGGCGTTAGAGCCTACGCCCAGAGCTGCCCGTGCAGCGTCGCGATGGCCGCCTCGGTGGACTCGGCGGTGTAGACGCCGGTGGAGAGGTACTTCCAGCCGCCGTCGGCGACGACGAAGACGATGTCGGCGCTCTCGCCCGCCCGGACCGCCTTGCGGGCCACGCCGAGGGCGGCGTGCAGCGCCGCGCCGGTGGAGATGCCGGCGAAGATGCCCTCCGTCGCGAGGAGTTCACGGGTGCGGCGGACCGCGTCCTCGGAGCCGACGGAGAAGCGGGTGGTGAGGACGGACTCGTCGTAGAGCTCGGGGATGAAGCCCTCGTCGAGGTTGCGCAGGCCGTAGACGACGTCGTCGTAGCGCGGTTCGGCGGCGACGATCTGCACGCCGGGGACATGCTCGCGCAGATAGCGGCCGACGCCCATCAGTGTGCCGGTGGTGCCCAGGCCCGCCACGAAGTGGGTGACCGAGGGCAGGTCGGCGAGGATCTCGGGGCCGGTGGTGGCGTAGTGGGCGCCGGCGTTGTCCGGGTTGCCGTACTGATAGAGCATCACCCAGTCCGGGTGCTCGGCGGCGAGCTCCTTGGCGACCTTGACGGCGGTGTTGGAACCGCCCGCCGCGGGCGAGGAGACGATCTCCGCGCCCCACATCGCGAGCAACTCCCGCCGCTCGGCGGAGGTGTTCTCCGGCATCACGCACACGATGCGGTAGCCCTTGAGCTTGGCCGCCATGGCGAGCGAGATGCCGGTGTTGCCGCTGGTCGGCTCCAGGATCGTGCAGCCGGGGGTGAGCCGGCCGTCCTTCTCCGCCTGCTCGATCATGTGCAGCGCGGGCCGGTCCTTGACGGAGCCCGTGGGGTTGCGGTCCTCCAGCTTCGCCCAGACGCGGACGTCCTCGGAGGGCGACAGGCGCGGCAGGCGGACGAGCGGGGTGTTCCCGACCGCAGCCAGCGGGGAGTCGTACCGCACGGTCCCTCAGACCCTTCCGCCGGCCACGGCGGGCAGGATGGTGACGCTGTCGCCGTCGGCGAGTTCGGTGCCGATGCCGCCGAGGAAGCGCACGTCCTCGTCGTTGAGGTAGACGTTCACGAAGCGGCGCAGCTCGCCGCCGTCGTCGACCAGGCGCTCGCGGATGCCGGCGTGCCGGCCGTCCAGGTCCTTGAAGAGTGCGTCGAGGGTGACACCGCTGCCCTCGACGGCCTTCTGGCCGTCGGTGTAGCTGCGCAGGATGGTCGGGATGCGGACCTCGATGGCCATGGGAGTGCTCCTGTCGGAGTTCGACGATGCGGGGGCGGGTGCGGTGCTGCATGCGGTGCTGTGGTGGGGCATCGCGGTGGTGCGTACCGGGCGGCGCGGGCCCGTGCGGGCGGATGCGGCACGGGGGCCGGGCGGCGGGCGGCCGTTACGCGGCGCAGCGCGGACAGATGGCGCTGGAGAGGCGGCACAGGTCGATGTGCAGCCGGGCGACTCCGCTGCCGAAGGCGCCCAGGAGGCCGGATGCGGCGCGGCGCGTGGCGAGCGGGGCGTGCGTGCGCACACCCGGCGCCACCGTCCTCGGCTCGCTCGTTCCGCACACGCCATGGTCAACCATGCGGTCATCGTAACGATTCCCGGTCCGGGTTCTGGAACCTCGTCCCATGATGCGGACGTTCGCCGTACGCCAGGTGGGACGCGGATCGGGCCCGGGCCTCGGCGCCCGCCGCGACCGGGGGCGAACCCCCAGGTCACGGCCGCCGCTCGCCCCCGACATGAGGTCGGCCACGCGTCAGGCGTAGCTCTCGACGATCCGGACCTCTTCCTCGGTGACCGCGCCGTCCACGATGCGGAACGAGCGGAACTGGAAGGGGCCGGCGTCGTCGGTGTCGGCGGTGGAGACCAGGACGTAGTGGGCGCCGGGCTCGTTGGCGTAGGAGAGGTCGGTGCGCGAGGGGTACGCCTCGGTGGCGGTGTGCGAGTGGTAGATGATCACCGGCTCCTCGTCCCGGTCGTCCATCTCGCGGTAGAGCTTGAGCAGATCGGCGGAGTCGAACTCGTAGAACGTGGGCGAACGGGCCGCGTTGAGCATCGGGATGAACCGCTCGGGGCGGCCGGTGCCGGCCGGGCCCGCGACCACGCCGCAGGCCTCGTCGGGGTGGTCCTGGCGGGCGTGCGCGACGATCTGGTCGTGGAGGGCCTTGGTGAGGGTCAGCATGCGGCCCAGGATAAGAGGGGCGCCCGAAGCACTCGGTTGAGGGTGGCGGCGGGCGACGGGCAGACAGCCGGGCCCGCGCGTACCGACAGGTGGTACGTGCGGGCCCGCATGCTGGACAGGTGGTGCGGTGCGGCCGGTTGTGGCGCTCCCGGGCGTCAGCCCTTCTCGGCCGGTTCGGCGGGCGCCTGGGCCAGCTGTGCGGCGTCCCGGCGCTTGATCACGAGGTAGCCGACGGCCAGCATGACCGCCCAGACGGGGGCCGCGTAGAGCGAGATCCGGGTGTCCGGGTCGATGCCCATCATCACGATCACCATGCCGATGAAGGCCAGCGCGAAGATCGAGGTGAACGGGGCGCCGGGGGCCTTGAATTCGGACTGCGGCAGCTCGCCGCGGTTCGCCTTGGCCCGGTAGCGCAGTTGCGACAGGAGGATGACGATCCACGCCCACATACCGGAGATGGTGGCGAAGGAGACGACGTAGTTGAACGCGTCGCCCGGCCACTGGTAGTTGATGTAGACGCCGACGAGCATCAGCGCCACGGAGACGCCGGTGCCCCACGTGGGCAGGCCGTTCTTGCTGAGCTTGGTGAAGAACTTCGGGCCCTGACCGTTGAGCGCGAGGTCGCGCAGCATCCGGCCGGTGGAATACATCCCGGAGTTGGCGGAGGAAAGCGCCGCGGTGAGCACGACGAAGTTGACGATGCCCGCACCGGCCGGCAGGCCGATCTGCTGGAACGCGGCGACAAACGGGCTCACGCCCGGCTTGAAGTACGTCCAACTCACCACGGACAGAATGATGATGAGCGCGCCGATGTAGAAGAGGCCGATCCGCCACGGCACCGTGTTGATGGCCTTGGGGAGCACCTTCTTCGGGTTGGTCGCCTCGCCCGCGGTGACGCCGACGAGTTCGACGGCGAGGAAGGCGAACATCACGATCTGAAGGGTCATCAACGTGCCGCCGATGCCCTTGGGGAAGAATCCGCCGTGCGACCAGAGCAGGGTGAACGAGGCGGTGTCACCGGCCTTGGAGAAGCCGAGCGTGATGACGCCGAGGCCGATCAGGATCATGCCGACGATGGCGGTGACCTTGACCATCGAGAACCAGAATTCGAGCTCGCCGAAGATCTTCACCGAGATCAGGTTGATCCCGAACAGCGCGACGGTGAAGACCAGCGCGGAGACCCATTGCGGTATGCCCTTGTTCCAATATTGGACATAGGTGGCCGCGGCGGTCACTTCCGTGATGCCGGTGACGACCCAGAAGAGCCAGTACGTCCAGCCCGTCACAAAGCCGATGAACGGGCCGAGGAATTCCCGGCCGTACTCGGAGAACGAGCCGGAAACGGGCCGGTACATGAGCAGTTCGCCCAGGGCCCGCATGATGAGGAAGATGACCAGACCGACGATGGCGTACGTCAGGATGATGCTCGGTCCGGCCTTGGAAATGGCCTTGCCTGCTCCGAGGAACAGACCGGTACCGATGGCGCCACCAATGGCGATCATCTGGATCTGGCGATTGCCAAGACCCCGCTGGTAGCCCTCTTCGGGGGCTCCTCCAGCCGCCTCGTTGCCGTCGCGATGCTTGTCGACCTGCACAGAGGTCATGAGTGGTGCGCCTTTCTCCATTCCGACCCGGCTCTGTCCGGATCGGGTCCCGATCCCCCCGGATGGAGTTCCTGCACGCCGACGGTCGGCCGGCTCAGCGCTCCCGCAGCGACATGGGTGGCGTCACTCACGGCAGGTCGAGAACTTTTATCACGACCTGCCGGAGATCAACCAGAGATCGGGTGAGGCATTCCACAGAGAAATCAGGACAAAGCGCGAAATCCCCAACACAGCGCACGGCCCCGTTGACGGGATCGTTATCCGGATTTGAGCCTCCGCTGAGCGAACGGAGAGTAACCGGCGGGCCGGGTGCGCCCCGTTGTGCGCCGGCGCCCGCCCGCGGCCCCGGGCTCAGCCCATCAACGCCTCGACGAGCGTCTCCTGGAGACCGCCCAGCCAGAAGTAGGCGAGCACCATCGGCTTGCGCGGATCGCTGTCCGGCAGCCGCAGCAACTCCCCGCCGTCGTCCTCGTCGGTGACCTCCAGGCGCGTGCCGATGGCCAGCCGGAGGTCGTTGAGCGCGCTCAGCCACTGCCGGCACTCGTCGGGCTTGAGCCGCAGCACCGCGCCGCCGTTCTCGGCCGACAGCGCGTCCAACGCCCGCACCAGCGCCAGCGCGTCGTCGCGCTTGCGGGCCCGCAGGTCGTTCTCGGTGTAGCGGCGGAACTCGGCGGAGGCGGCGCGGACATCGTCGTCCGGCACCCGGTCCGGGCCGCCGTACGCGTCCGGGAAGAGGCGCGCCAGCACCGGGTCGGACGGCGGCTCGCTGGGGCCCTCGGCGAACAGCGCGGCCAGCATGTCCTGTTCGTCGCCGGCCTCGGGCTCGGTGCCCGGACCGATCAACTCCAGCAACTGCACGGCCAGGCTGCGCAGGATGGAGATCTCGACCTCGTCGAGCGGGGCGGCGGCGCCGCCCCCGGGCAGCGGTTCGAACTGGCCGGTCATGCGCGGTCCTGCTGGAGGGTCGCCCACAGGCCGTAGCCGTGCATCGCCTGCACGTCGCGCTCCATTTCCTCGCGGGAGCCACTGGAGACCACCGCGCGGCCCTTGTGGTGGACGTCGAGCATCAGCCGGTGCGCCTTGTCCTTGGAGTATCCGAAGTACGTCTGGAAGACGTAGGAGACATAGCTCATGAGGTTCACGGGATCGTTGTGAACGACCGTGACCCACGGGACGTCGGGCTCGGGCACCTCGAACGGGGCCTCGTCGGTCTCCGGACGCTCGATCTCGACCGGGACGCTCAGGCTGCCGTGATGTGGCCGCAGGGTGCTCATGGGTGACGGGTGGGCGCTCACAGGGCCCATGCTGCCACCCAGGGGCGGGCGACGCACAAACGGCCCCGGAGCGTCCCGCGCCACCGTGCCGCCCGGGGCGCGGGACGGCCCTTGGGACCACTATCGTCAAAGTGACGAGTACGAGGGGTAGCATCTCCCCTATGAACACAGCAGACCTGGGGCTGCCGGTGGCCGTGCCGTCGACGGCGCTCTTCACCGACCAGTACGAACTCACCATGCTGCAGGCCGCGTTGCGGGCCGGCACCGCGCACCGGCGGTCGGTCTTCGAGGTCTTCACCCGGCGCCTGCCGGAGGGCCGGCGCTACGGCGTGGTGGCGGGCACCGGCCGGGTCCTGGACGCGGTGGAGAACTTCCGCTTCGACGACACCATCCTGGGCTTCCTGCGGGAGCGCCACATCCTCGACGGACCGACCCTGGACTGGCTGGCCGACTACCGCTTCCGCGGCGACATCTGGGGCTACCCGGAGGGCGAGGTCTACTTCCCCGGTTCGCCGATCATGCGCGTCGAGGGCACCTTCGCCGAGGCGGTGGTGCTGGAGACGGTGATCCTGTCGATCCTCAACCACGACTCGGCGGTGGCCGCGGCCGCGTCCCGGATGGCGGTGGCCGCCGGCGACCGGCCGCTGATGGAGATGGGCGCCCGGCGCACCCACGAGCTCTCGGCGGTGGCCGCGGCCCGCGCCGCGTACGTCGGCGGCTTCCACGTCACCTCCGACCTGGCGGCCGGCTTCCGCTACAACATCCCCACCGTCGGCACCAGCGCGCACGCCTTCACGCTGCTGCACGACAGCGAGCGGGACGCCTTCACCGCCCAGGTCGACACGTTGGGCAGCGGGACGACGCTGCTGGTGGACACCTTCGACGTCACCGAGGCGGTGCGGACCGCCGTGGAGGTGGCCGGGCCCGGCCTCGGCGCGGTGCGGATCGACTCCGGCGACCTGCTGCTGATCGCGCACCGGGTGCGGCAGCAACTGGACGAACTGGGCGCCACCAAGACCAAGATCGTGGTCACCAGTGACCTCGACGAGTACGCCATCGCCTCGCTGGCCGCCGCGCCGGTGGACGCGTACGGCGTCGGCACCCAGTTGGTGACCGGCAGCGGGCACCCGACCTGTTCGATGGTCTACAAGCTGGTCGCGCGGGCGGACAGCGACGAACCGGGCGCGCCGCTGCGGCCGGTGGCGAAGAAGTCGATGGGCGCCAAGTCCTCGACCGGCGGCCGGAAATGGGCGGCGCGGCGGCCGGACGAGCACGGGGTGGCGGAGGCCGAAGTGGTCGGCGCCGGGCCGGTGCCGGCCGAGTTGACCGACCGGCTGCTCCAGGTGCCGCTGGTCAGCGGCGGCACGGTGGTGGCCCGGGAGCCGCTGGACGCGGCGCGCACCCGGCACATCGCGGCCCGCGCCGGGCTGCCGCTGTCGGCGACCCAACTCTCCCGCGGGGAGCCGGTGCTGCCCACCGAGTTCGTCTGACCGGACCGTCCCCGCCCCGGCGGACGGGCGCGCGCGAACCGCGCCCGTCCGCCCCTCCCCCCGCGCGCCCGCAGTGGCTACCCTCGGTCACACACCACTTCCCGCGCCCCTCACCCACCCAGCCGGAAGGCACGCACCATGCACCGGGCACTGATCGTCGTCGACGTCCAGAACGACTTCTGCGAGGGCGGCAGCCTCGCGGTGGCGGGTGGTGCGGACGTCGCCGCCGCCATCACCGATCTGGTCGGCGCCGCGGCCGGCAGCGGCTACCGCCACGTCGTCGCCACCCGCGACCACCACATCGACCCGGGCGACCACTTCTCCGACCACCCCGACTACCGCACGTCCTGGCCCGCGCACTGCGTGGCGGGCACCGAGGGCAGCGGCTTCCACCCGAACTTCGCGCCGGCGATCGCCTCCGGCGCGATCGACGCGGTGTTCTCCAAGGGCGCCCACACGGCCGCGTACAGCGGCTTCGAGGGCACCGACGAGAACGGCGTCCAGCTGGCGCGGTGGCTGCGCGAGCGGGACGTGACCGACGTCGACGTGGTCGGGCTCGCCACGGACCACTGCGTGCGCGCCACCGCCCTGGACGCGCTCGCCGAGGGGCTGCGCACCCGGGTCCTGCTGGACCTGACGGCGGGGGTGGCCCCGGAGTCGACGGAGCGGGCGCTGACGGAGCTACGGGAGGCGGGGGCGGAGCTGAGCGGCAAGCCGGTGGTGGTCGGCGGCTGAGCGCCGCTGCGGGGCGCTTCCCCGCCCGTCCTCAGGCCGGACGGGCCCGCGCGCGACGTTTGCGACCGCCGTGGCCGCCTACGGGCGAGGATCGCGGCCTGGCGGCCGCTCGTCCTCAAACGCCGGACGGGCTGGAGTTGGCAGACGGGCTGGATCTTGGTGTTGACCAGTCCATTCGGGGCCAGTCGGGGTGGGGGCGGGTGGGGGTCGGGGTGGGCTTTTGGGGGCGGAGGAGGGCGCGTATGGGATGCCAGGATTCGGTGTCGTCGTCGGGGGCCTCGCGCCAGACCAGGCCGTCGGGGTGGTGGAGCACCGCGGTGATCTCGTCGGGGGTCGGCGGCTCGGTGTTGCCGCGCAGGTAGACGGCGCGCAGGCCGAGGTTGCGCAGCCTGGTCAGGGCGCGCGAACGATTCACCGCGTGCACCAGGACGCGGATGCGGCAGCCGCCGTCGTACGGGCCGCAGAGCGGCCCCTGGCCCGGCCTGGGCAGCGAGAGGGCGACCACCACGCTTCCGCCGGGAAGTCGCGCGAAGCCACCTCTGGTCATCGTCATATCTCCCCCGTGAGACTCGGCGTCAACAAGGAACTGTAAGACGCATCTAAACGCCTATCGGCCGCCGCCCGCTAGAGGGCGGCGGCCGATAACGCCATGACCTGCGGGTTTTACTTTCTACTTGCCGGCGGGGCCGACGGTGAGGAGCACCGTGGAGCCGTCCTTGGCCTCCTTGCCGACCGTGATCTTGGTGTTGGTGTCAGTAACGCGCACCCCGCCGGTCGGGTTCGCCGGGTCGACGTAGGAGCCGTGGCGGTCGTCGAAGACCGGCACCCCGGGCTTGGCGGCGATCTTCACCGCGGCGCCGTCCTTGTGGAGGGTGAGGGCGTCGGTCCGGGCGCGGGTGAAGGTCGAGTCGTAGGACTGGAAGCGGTTGCGCATCAGCGAGCCGTCGGCCCAGCGCTCGGCCCGCGGGTGCGCGTCGACGGGGAGGATGCGGCCGACGCCGGGGTGCACGCCGACGTTGTTGTCCCGCTGCGAGGTGTCCCAGAGCCAGATCAGCACGCCGTTCTGGTACGGGAAGTGCTCGACCCAGGACGGGCGGGTGCTCTTCCAACCGAAGTTGTACGGGCCGGACTTGAGGGTCTTGTCGTAGGAGACGTACTGGCGGTTCTCGGCGAGGTAGTACTGCGGGTAGTCCTTGGTGAAGGACGCGCCGATCCGGGAGAAGCCGGCGGCGGTCCAGCCGTTGTCGCCGGCCTCGGCACCGTCGGTGAACAGCGGGGCGCCGTCGGCGGTGACGGTGAGGGCGTCGGCGGTGAAGCCCTTCTGCGCCACCCCGCCGTCGGTCTGGTAGCGGAAGCGGAGGCCGATCTTCTTGCCGGCGTAGGCGTCCAGCGGGAAGGAGAGTGCCTGGTGGGAGGTGACCGTGCCGGTCAGGGCGGGCCGGCCGGAGGCGTCCCGGGGCAGCGGCGCGCCACCCGCGGTGCCGTCCAACGGTGTCCAGGTGGCGCCGCCGTCGGTGGAGACCTCGGTGTAGAGGAAGTCGTAGTCCTTCTCGATGTCCCACCAGCCCTTGAGGGTGAGCGCGGCGGTGGACCTGCCGGTCAGATCGACCGTCCTGGTAAGGGTGTTGGCGAGGTTGTCGCCCATCCCGCTCCACCACTGCGCGGCGCCCTCGGCCGGCTTGACGATCTCGGTGGTGACCTTCTTCGCGGGCAGTTCGACGACCAGGGCCTGGCGGTTCTTGGTGTTGTACTCGGCGACGCCCAGGGTGTGCCGGGAGGGCGTCGCGGCCTTGGCGGTGGCGTAGTTGAGCCAGCCGAGCTGGAGCTTGTCCCAGGCGCCGAGGTCGCCGGGGAGGTCGCCGATGGCGTCCTTGCCGCGGCCGAGCCAGGAGCCGGCCGACATCAACGACCAGAAGTCCACCGAGGATTCGCCCTTGCCGGTGGTGTCGTACTCGTCCGGCAGGCCGAGGTCGTGGCCGAACTCGTGGGCGAAGACGCCGAGTCCGCCGTTCTCGGGCTGCATGGTGTAGTCGCCGACCCAGAACCCGGTGTCGCCGATCTGGGTGCCGCCGGCCTTGTTGTCCGCGGGCCCGGTCTTGCCGGCGTCGGTGCCGTACGCGTACCAGCGGTGCGCCCAGATCGCGTCGGTGCCCTGGGCGCCGCCGCCGGCCGACTCGTCCTCGCCGGCGTGCACGATCTGGAAGTGGTCGATGTAGCCGTCGGGTTCGTTGAAGTTCCCGTTGTGGTTGTAGTCGTTGCGGTCCCACTGGTCGTACTGGGCGAGGTCGGCCTTGATCTGGGCGTCGGTGCGGCCCTTGGCCTTCTGGTCGGTGACCCACTGGCCCACCGCGTCGCGGATCAGGTCCCAGGCGTTGGGGCAGTTGGTGGCGCCGCAGTAGTTGGAGCCGTAACGCGCCTCGTTCCACGGGACGCGGACCCAGTCGGAGACCTGGCCGTCCACGGAGTAGCGGCCCGAGGACTGCCGCTCGTAGAACTTCGCCAGCGACTCCTTCTTCTTGTCGTGCGAGAAGTAGAGGTCCTGGTAGTGCTGTCGGTCGAAGTCCGGCTGCCAGGCGGTGCTGTTGTCCTTCTTCCGGTCCGGCCGGGCGATCTGGTTGTGCGCCGGGCCGGGGGTGCCGCCGTACTTCTTCACCGGGGGCAACGGGCCGTCGCCGTCCGGGTCGTACGTCGTGGTGTCGTCGACCTTGTCGCCGAAGTCCACCAGGATCGTGAAGATCTTGTCGGTCTTCTGCCGGGCGAGCTCGACGTACTTGCCCTTGCCCAGCTTGACGACCTTGGAGCCGCCGCGCTCGCTGGCCTGCGCGTCGCCGGAGATGACCTGCCGGAGCGCCTCGGTGCGCTGCGCCGTCCGGCGTTCGCTGAAGGGGCCCTTGAGGTCGTGGGCGTCGGCCCGTTCGGGGGCCGGGTCGTGGCGGACGGCGGCCGCTGCGGCCGGCGGGGCGTCGGCCGCGGCTATGGAGGGAGCGAGAACGGCCGCCCCGGTCGCGGCGAGCGCGGTGGCCAGGACGGCCGTTCCGTAGAGTCTTCGGTGGCGTCTCACGTGGTAAAGCCCTCCCCATCAACTGGTCAACTATGGAGGGCATTTGACCGGATGCATCGGGGAAAAGACAGATCTTGACGTGTGCGTGAGCGGCCAAGTACGTTATCCGGCTTGCGTGTCACAGTTAACGGACAGTGGAGGCACAGGTTCCGGTTGGCGCGTCGGGCAGTGGGCCGCCCCGGAGAGATATGCCCGACGGGCATGCGCCCCCGTCGCCAACAGGACGGACGCCGCGCCGGGCGCTCCGTCGCACCGCTTGGCCACCGCCCCGTGCGCCCCCGTGCTCCGGGCCGGTGGGTTAGGCCACGCTTACCTGCCGTTCCGCTCGGGCACAAGGAACCGTAGGCTCGCCCGTTGGCACCCCGTCGCTCGCCCGACGCCCGCAACTACCCCTCTACCAACCCTTTTTGAGGACGGAACCCGCCATGCCTCGTCCGACCGCCACCCAGCTCGTCTACGGTTCGGCCACCGTCTTCCTCTCCACCCTCGCGATGCTGCTGCTCTCGCAGACGCAGACCGGGATCGGGGTCGCGGTCATCGCACTGGCCGGCCTCGGGCTGGGGCTGCTGGTCGCGATGACGGTGCCGATGCCGGGGATGTCGCGGGTGGTGCGCCGGGGCGGCGCGGGTGCCCCGGCCGGCGACCGGGCCCCGCTGCGGGCGGTGCCGAGCGCGGGCGAGCGGCTGCCGCGGCAGCGGGCCGGCGCCCGGGTCGGCGGACGCACCCGCTGAGCGCCCGCCGGACCCTCGCCCTCAGTCCGTGGCCACCACCACGGTCCGGGCCGCCTTGTCGTGCAGGCACTGTTGGTACGGCTTGTCCCAGGTGCACCACAACACGTTGACCAGCCAGAAGATGAAGCCGCAGCAGGGGATGATCTCCGGCAGGGTGTAGACCGCGGCCCGGGACCAACCGGCCACCGGCGTCGGGACGGCGCCGTCGGCGAGCATCGCGACCCGGATCCGCATCGCCATCTTGCCGACCGTCTGACCGCGGGCGGTCAGCATCAGCCCCTCGTAGATCAGGTAGACCAGCATCGTCACGCCGGAGACCGTGGCCTGCTTGCTGGTCTCCACGTTGCTGGTGCTGAAGTAGTCCACCCAGCCGACGATCGCGTTCATGATCAGGGTGACCGGGACGCCGATGAGGATCGCGTCGATGATCCGGGCCAGCAGGCGCTTGCCGCGATGGGCCAACGGCGGCATCCCTGCCAGGGGATCGGCCCCGTACTCCCCCGCGCCGTAGGGACCGCCCGCCGAGGGCCCGCCATACGGGCCGCCACCGTAGGACGGTGGGGGGCCGGCTCCCGGGGGCGGCGGGGGCGGGGGCGGACCTCCGGGGGGTGGGGTGCCGCCCGGGGGCGGACCGGCGCCCTCGCCCGGGCCCGCGCCGTACGGGGAACCGTTGCGCGGGGCGTCATGCGGGGCTGTGCCCGCGCCGGGCTCGGGCGGCTGCTTCCTGAACGGGTCGTTCTCCGGCGGTTCGCCGGGGCCGGGGCGGGGCTGGTCGGTGCTCATGGCCCGAGTCGACCGCCTGCGGCCGGGCGTCGCATCCGCCGACGTCCGATCGGGGTACCCGGGCCGTCAGGGCGGGTGACGGCCCGGGAACGCGGGGGTGACGGTCAGTCGGACGCCCGGTCGGCGGCGACGAAGGTGCGGGCCACCTTGTCGTGCCAGCACTGCCGCCAGGGCTTGTCGACCAGGCACCACAGGGCGTTGACCACGCCGACCACCGCGACGCCGAGCACGCCGTAGACCAGCCAGCGCTTGATGGCCTGCTTCGGCTCCGGGGTGTCGTGGCTCTCGATGTCCAACACCCGCACGCCGCACACCTTCTTGCCGAGCGTGCGGCCCCACTTGAGGGTCGGCAGCACCTCGTAGAGGCCACCGCCGATCAGGACGACGGCCAGGATCGTCAGGAAGACGGGGGCGGTGGTGCCGTCGACCAGATACACCGTCACCTGGTGGCCGGACTGCTTGGCCGCCTCGACCTTGGCGTCGAGGTGGTCGGTGACCGTGGACCACAGCGGCAGCGCCACCGCGAGGGCGACCACTGCCAGCACCACGCTGTCGATCAGTCGGGCCGCCAACCGCCGCCCCAGCGCCGCCGGATGACCCTGCGCGGCCTGCGCGGCGGCGAAGAAGACGTCGGCGGTCGGCGGCTTCCAGGGGATGACGCCGTCGTCGCCGGCGGGGCCGCCCTGCGGCGGCAGTCCGGGCGCGGGCGCCGGGGTCGGGGGCTGTTGGGCGGCCGGGGGCTGTTGGGCGGCCGGCGGACGCGGCGCCGGGGAGCCCTGCGGGGCCGGTGCCCCGGTGGACGGCAGGGACTGCGGCGCGCCACCGGCCCGGGGCTGCTTGCCCGCCGACGGGAGCCGGAAGGCCATCGTCTCGTTCTTGGCGGCAGGCCGGCCGCCCTCGCCGGCCTCCGGGCGGACCGCGCGGAAGGCGGTGGTGCCCTGGTCCGCGGCGGGCGCCTTGCCGGGTCGGACGGCGCGGAAGGCGGTGGTCCCCTGGTCGCCGGAGCCGCGGCCGGCCGCCGGGGTGCCGGTGCGGAACGCGACCGTCCCGTCGGCCGGGACGTCCGCCGGGAGCGCGGCCGCGCCGGCGCCCGCGGCCTCCTCGGACTCCGCGGCGCGCTGCGGCGGCAGCCCGGCCCCGGGGCCACCGGTCGGCGCGCCCCAGGCGACCCGGCCGTCCTGGCCGAAGCCGGTCTGCCGGGAGGCGTCGGCGTGCCAAGAGGGCGCCCCCTCCTGGCCGGTGCCGGCGGCCTCGGGCCCGGGCCCGCCCGGCGCGGCACCGGGACCGGTCGCCGCCGACTCGTCCAGGAAGACCGGGCCGGTCTCCTCGACGGCGGCCGGCGCGGGCGTCACCGGGGCCACGCCGGGCGGCGGCGCCGGCATCGGCTCGCCCTCGGCAGGGGCCGGTCGGCTGGTGCCCGGGACCCATGCGGCACCGTTCCAGTAGCGGATGTAGCCGGGGATGGACGGGTCCGGGTAGAAGCCTGGCGTGGGGCTGCCGCCGGCGGATCCTGCGGTGGGGGAGCTCATGTCCGAAGTCCCGTATCTGTTCTCGGCCTGGTGGATGTCGGGGTGCAGTCTGCCGCAACGCGGCGTCCGCTTCCATCGGGCCCCGCGTCGTAACCGTGTTCTTCCCCTGCCCCGACGGCCGCCGCGGACGCGGGAGATGGCCGCGGAAAAAAATTTCTCCGAAGTCGTGTAAGAGTCCGGCCGCCGGCCGCTCTCTCCTTGCGCGGGCCCGCACACGGACCCGCGCGAGGAAGCCGGAGAGAGGCGGAAAGCAATGAACACAGTGGTGGAACGCGAGTTGGAGCTGGGCCTGGTGCTGTCGCCGGAGCGCTCCATCCCGGTGCCGGCGCGGCTGACGTACCGCACCGACGACCCCTACGCCGTCCACGTCGCCTTCCACGTCGGGTCGGACTGCCCCGTTCACTGGACGTTCGCCCGGGAGTTGCTCGTCGAGGGCGTCTTCCGACCGTCCGGCGAGGGCGACGTCCGGGTCTGGCCGACGAAGCTGGACGGCCGCAGCCTGGTCTGCATGGCGCTCACCTCGCCCGACGGGGACGCCCTGTTGGAGGCGCCGGCCGCCGCCGTCTCCGCCTGGTTGGAGCGCACCCTGCGGATCGTCCCGCCGGGCTCGGAGAGCACCCACCTAGGCATCGACAAAGGGCTGAACGCGCTGCTCGCCCTCACCTCCCGGGACGACGCCGGCCCGGGCGGCAGCTGGCCGTCCGACGAATCACCCGAACCGGGGGCCTGAGCGGTGACCTCCCGTCCCTTCCCATCGAGCGCCCGCCGCGCCGGGGAGTTATGCCCCCTCGTCGCGGTACGCCTCCAGCAGCCGCAGCCACACCTCGCTGATCGTCGGGTAGGCGGGGACCGCGTGCCAGAGGCGTTCCACGGGCACCTCACCGGCGACCGCGACGGTCGCCGCGTGCAGCAGTTCGCCGACCCCGGGGCCGACGAAGGTGGCGCCCAACAACACCTCCCGATCCAGGTCGACGACCATCCGGGCCCGGCCGCGGTAGCCGTCGGCGTACAGGGACGCCCCGGCCACCGCGCCCAGGTCGTGGTCGACGACCCGGACCCGGTGGCCGGCGCGCTCCGCCTCGGCCGCGGTCAGCCCCACCGAGGCGGCCTCGGGGTCGGTGAAGACGACCTGCGGGACGGCGTGCCGGTCCGCGCTGGCGGTGTGCGCGCCCCAGCGGTCGGTCTCCAGCAGCGGGACCCCGCGGGCCCGGGCGGCGATCGCGGCGCCGGCGATCCGGGCCTGGTACTTGCCCTGATGGGTAAGCAGGGCACGGTGGTTGACGTCGCCGGCCCCGTAGAGCCAGCCGCCGGGCACGCCGGTCACCCGCAGGGTGTCGTCCACCTCCAGCCAACCGCCCGGCGTCAGCCCGACGGTCTCCAACCCCAGGTCCTCGGTACGCGGCGCCCGCCCCGTGGCGATCAACAACTCATCGGCGACGATCTCCCCGTCGCCCGCGCCCTCCCCCGCGCCGTCCAGCAGCACGGTGACCGGCCCGCCCGGCGCCTCCCGCCGCACCTCGCGCACCGCCACCCCGGTCCGCAGGAACACCCCCGCCTCGGCGAGCGACTCCGCCACGAGATGGCCCGCGAACGGTTCCATCCGGGGCAACAGCCCGTCCCCGCGCACCAGAAGCGTCACCGCGGACCCCAACGCCCGCCAGGCGGTGGCCATTTCGACGCCCACCACACCACCGCCGACGATCACCAGCCGCCCCGGCACCCGCCCGGAGCTGGTGGCCTCGCGGCTCGTCCACGGCTTCGCCGCGACCAGCCCCGGCACGTCCGGCAGCACCGGGCGACTGCCGGTGCACACCGCGACCGCGTGCCGCGCGTGCAGCGTCCGCCCGCCGTCGACGACCACCTTGCGCGGCCCGGCGAGCCGTCCCCGGCCGCGCACCAGGTCGATGCCGACCCCGTCCAGCCAGCGGACCTGCCCGTCGTCCTTCCAGTGCGAGGCGAACGCGTCGCGGTGGGCGAGCACGGCCGGCGCGTCCAGCGGCCCGTCGACCGCGTCCGGCACCCCCGGCACCCGGCGCGCCTCGGACCGCGCCGTCACCGGCCGCAGCAGCGCCTTACTGGGCATGCACGCCCAGTACGAGCACTCCCCGCCCACGAGTTCGTGCTCCACCAACACCGCGCTCAGGCCGGCCGCGTGCACCCGGTCGGCGAGGTTCTCGCCGGTCGGCCCGCCGCCCAGCACGATGACGTCGTAGAGGTCCTCGTATCCGTCGCTTGCGGCTTCTGCGCCCGCTCGGGTCGCTTCGTTCGCTGACATCGGCGCTCGCTCCCTGCGCATGGATGGGCCGGGCCGCGTCCCGGGCCCTCCCGGCCATCGTCGGCCCCTCGCGGCCTCACCGCATCCGGCGCTCGACCGCCTCCTTGGCCTCCACCAGCCCCGCGCCGGTCCCCTCCCGGTACACCTTGATCGCGTGGATCGTCTTCCCCTCGGCGAGCAACGCGTCCACCTCCGCCTGCCACGGCTCCGCCGGCTCCGCCACCTCCAGGTGCGCCATCAACAGGTCCACCTTCTTCTCCAACCGCGCCATCCGCCGCTCCAACGGCTTGGTACGGCGATCGAAGGAGGTCGCGAGCATGGCGACGGCCAGCACGAGGACGGCCAGGGCGGAGAGTGTGGTGTTCATGGCAGAAGCGTAAGTGGCCCGGGCGGGGCGGCGACCGCGCGCCCCCGCGCCGACGGGCCCGCCGCCGACCGCCGGCGCGCACCTCCGGTGGCATGCACCGGCCCGCACCACGGCTTCACCGCCAGGGGTGGCGTAAGCGTCCCCAACGGGTGACGGCGGCGGAAGCCACTGGCGCGTCGGGGGCGCGGTTGGGTGCACTCGTCCACGGCCGCGCCGGCGCCTGGGCTCCGGGCGCCGGCGCGGCCCCGGAACGTAACGCCGGCGCGAGGGCGGGCACTTGCCCCCGTCGCGGAACCGCCGGCCGCCGGGCCCGGGCGCCACCCGCGCGCCCCCTCGGGACGTTCCGGCGTCTCCCGTGTTTCCCGTACTTGGACACACCACCACACCAGGAGGACTGGCATGAAGGCACGACGGGGCTGGACGACCGCGGGCCGGCTGGCGACGGCCGTCGCGGGGGTGCTCGCACTGGCCGGCGCGGTACCGGCGAGCGCGAGCGCCGCGCAGGCGGAGCCGGAACCGGCGCCCACCTACCGGTGCGTACTGCTGGAGACCCACGAACTGCCCTACGCCGTGGGCCGCCACTGCCAGGCGTTCAACGGCGCACCGCACGAAGGCCCCATCTACGGACGTTTCCTCATCGAGAGCCCCCGCGAGGCGGTCCTCTGCGACGTCTTCCGCCCGTTCTCCGGCTACGCCCAACTACCGGACCGCGTCGAGGGCCGCTACTGCTTCCGCATCGAACGCCCCGGCCACCCACACGAGTTGCCCGCGGCACCGCAGTCGGCTCAGGGGTGAGCTGACGGTCTCGGCGTAGCGAGGGGGACGGCGGGCGACCCGCCGTCCCCCTCAGCCGGTGAACGCGCCGCCCTTGACCGCGGCGACGAACGAGGCCCAACGAGCCACCGGAAAGACCAACTCCGGGCCCTGCACGGCCTTGCTGTCACGAACGGGAACGACGCCGGGGAAACCGGAGGCCACCTCGATGCAGTCGCCGCCGTCGCGGTCGCTGTAGCTGCTCTTGATCCACGTCACCGAGTTCACCTCCTCAGCCGGCCAACTCCCCGGCCTTCACCGCGGCGATGAAGGTCGACCAGCCGGCCACCGACACCCTCAACACCGGCCCACGCGGGTCCTTCGAATCACGAACGGGAACGACGCCGGGGAAACCGGGGGCCACCTCGATGCAGTTGCCGCCGTTGTCGCCGCTGTAGCTGCTCTTGATCCAGGTCGCCGCGCCGAGTTCGTGCCTGTCCATGATGCTCGTACCCTTCCATCACGTCGCTGATCAGAGCGGCCGACTCCCGGGCCGACAGAACGTCCGCCCTGAGCACATCATAGGCGCGGCTATGGCGAGCGTAGATGGCCGGATCGTCATTGAAATGGCCACTGTTCAGCGATTCTGAGTAGACCCACTCGTGCCCGTCGGGCAGCTTGATCAGCGACATCGAAGCGTTGGGACGCACGAGTTCGGCGATGCCAGCCGGCGCGACCTGTACGCGGATATTGGGCCGCCGCCCCACGGCGAGCAGATGCGCACACTGGTCACGCATGACGGCTGAATTCCCCACCACGTTCCGCAGGCAGCTTTCGTCGAGGACCGCAACGTACAGCGGCCCGTCCTCGGCCAGGAAGCGTTGCTGTCGGCTCAGTCGCGCTCGTACGCGCTCTTCCACGTCCTCACCGGTGGCGACGCGGGAGAACAACGCCCGTGCGTAGTCCTCCGTTTGAAGCAGACCAGGCACGACCTGGTTCTGGTACTCCCGCAGGGCAATCGCCACCGCGTCCATATCCGCCCGACGCTGGAACCAATCAGGATGCGCGACCTCCGGATACCAGTCGATCCTCCCCCACAACTTCAGCAAGACCCCGCCCGTAGCGAGGAGTTCGTCGCACCTCTTGGCGAAGGTGTCGCGCGGAACGCGGGTACCCGCCTCGATGCGCGCCACATGCGACCGATCGCACGGGATCTTCTCCGCCAGCTCCTGCTGGGTGAGCCCCGCCGCCTCCCGGTAATGCCTCAACACCTCTCCGAAGACAGCGGCGTTGGTGGCCGCCGTACCCCCCGTGGCATTGCGTCGACTCACGCTTCCCCCTTCGTGACAGTAAGCGAGTGGCACGCGTCGGGCATTGCGCCCCGGAACTCCGCAGAGCAACGCTGTATCCACCCAACGTAACGGGTTGAGGGCGGCGCGATCTGCTGCTGGCACAAGACCCCCGCGACCGTGCGACCGGTCCGGGGGCGTGGCCACCAACTACACCGGAGTTGACGACATGACGCACCGTATCGCGCGCCTGTTCCTGCCGCTGCTGCGGCTGTTATTTCCGGCCGTCGGGCGGCACCGGGCGGCCGGGGCGCCGCCCGTCGCCGCAGACCGTCACGACGCTCCGCGGGCGGTCCCGTCGCTGCGGGCCCCCGCCCGTCCCCCGGCGCTCCTCCGCGGCGAGGACAGCCCGCTCGTCCGCCCGTACGTCCTCAGCGCCGAGGAACGTCAGGAGCCACGACGCGGGCGCCAAAGGACGCTACGGCTGGCCGTGCACGGCGTCGACGTCGACCCGCGCCGCCTGCGCGAAGTGGAGGTCGCCGCATGAGGGATCATGCCGACGAGACGCCGCGGCTGCTGCCGTGGACGACCCCGGACGGGAACCCGTGCTACCTGCTCCCCGGCGACGGGACCGGGTACGTCTCCCGG
Organism: Streptomyces sp. NPDC057743; assembly: GCF_042798755.1. Classification (NCBI taxonomy): domain Bacteria; kingdom Bacillati; phylum Actinomycetota; class Actinomycetes; order Kitasatosporales; family Streptomycetaceae; genus Streptomyces; species Streptomyces sp. NPDC057743. Next base: position 43,231 of record NZ_JBHVJX010000012.1, on the reverse strand, counting down.
CTGGCCGACCGGATGGAGGCCGAACAGCTCGGCGCGGCCGCCACGCTCATCGAGGAGGCGGAGCGGATCCTGACCGAGCGCCGCTGGACCCCCGGCGAACTACAGCTGCTGACCGTGGACTTGAAGAACTCGCTGGCCGCTACCTACCGGGTCGCCACGAGCCGCGGGGCGCGACTGCCCGCGCCGGACGACGCGCGCGACGCCGATCCCGACGAGGAGCGTGACGCGCGACCCCGCGAGGCCCCTGGGGACGGGGACGCACGGCAACCACGACCGTAGCCGCCCACCCCCAGGCGCGACGTCCCCCGACGGGAGAACACGCGACGACGGCAGACGTGCCGCGTCCCGCCCGTCCGCCCCCGTACGCGGGGTGCCGCCCCAGGCGGTGAGGGACGCCGCCCACCCGCCCCCGGCTCACCCCAACTGGGGCTGGCCCGGGGGCGGGTGGGCGGAAAAAGGAGGCGGGGCGGGGGCGCAGCCCCTAGGGGGGTCACCCAGGGGCTCGAAGCCATGGGCACGACAGGGGTGGGTGCCCCCTCGGGGCCTAGAACAGTTTGCCGGGGTTGAGGATTCCCAAGGGGTCGAAGACCGCCTTGATGCCGCGGTGCAACGCGACGCCGTCCGGGCCGAGTTCGCGGGCGAGCCACTCCTTCTTCAGGACGCCGACGCCGTGTTCGCCGGTGATGGTGCCGCCCAGGCGGAGGCCGAGGGCCATGATGGCGTCGAACGCCTCGCGGGCGCGGCGCTCCTCGTCGGGGTCGGCGGGGTCGAAGCAGACCAGCGGGTGGGTGTTGCCGTCGCCGGCGTGCGCGCAGACGCCGATGGTCAGGTCGTGCTCCTCGGCGATGGCGGCGGCCCCCGCCAGCATCGCGGCGAGCTGCGAGCGGGGCACGCAGACGTCGTCGATGAGCATCGCGGGCTTGATCTTCTCCAGGGCCGGGAAGGTCAACCGCCGGGCTTCGAGGAGGAGTTCGGACTCGGCGGCGTCGTCGGCGGGCACGACCTGGGTGGCGCCGGCCGCCTCGCACAGCGCGCCGACTGCGGCGAGGTCGGCGGCCGGGTCGGGGGTGTCGAAGGCGGCCAGCAGCAGCACCTCGGTGGTCTCCGGCAGGCCCATCTGGGCCATCGCGTTGACCGCGCGGATGCTGGTGCGGTCCATGAGCTCCAGGAGGGAGGGGGTGTGCCCCTCGGCCATGATCCGGCAGACCGCGTCGCCGGCCTCCGTCACCGAACCGAACTCGGCGACCATGGCGAGCTGTTGGGGCGGCTCGGGCTTCAGCGCCAGGGTGGCCCGGACCACGACGCCGAGGCTGCCCTCGGAGCCGACGAAGAGGCGGGTGAGGTCGTAGCCGGCCACGCCCTTCGCGGTGCGCCGGCCGGTCTTGATCAGCCGGCCGTCGGCCAGCACGACCTCCAGGCCGAGCACGTACTCGGCGGTGACGCCGTACTTCACGCAACACAGGCCGCCGGCGGCGGTGCCGATGTTGCCGCCGATGGTGCACGACTCCCAACTGGACGGGTCCGGCGGGTAGTAGAGGCCGTGCTCGTTGACCGCGCGGGAGAGGACGGCGTTGATCACACCCGGCTCGACGACCGCGATCCGGTCGACGGGGTCGATCTCCAGGATGCGGTCCATCTTGACCAGGGAGAGGACGATGCAGCCGTCGGTGGCGTTGGCGGCGCCGGAGACACCGGTGCGGGCGCCCTGCGGGACGACCGGGACGCGCAGTGCGGTGGCGGTCCGCATCACGTGCTGGACCTGCTCGACGGTGCGCGGCAGGACGACCACCGCGGGGGCCCCGGCGGCGCAGAAGTTGGCGTTGTCCCGGGCGTAGGAGTCGGTGACGTCGGGGTCGGTGAGCAGCGCGTCCTCGGGGAGCCCGGCGCGCAGGCGTTCGATGAGGTCCATGGCGGTAGCGTCGCATCCGTGGGCCGTACACGGAAGATCGTGTTCGGCCCACGGAAGAGACGAATCCAGGCAGCCAGTGCGGACCGTCAGAGGTTGCCGCGGCGGTCCTGTTCGCGCTCGATGGCCTCGAAGAGGGCCTTGAAGTTGCCCTTGCCGAAGCCGAGGGAGCCGTGCCGCTCGATCATCTCGAAGAAGACCGTCGGGCGGTCCTGGACCGGCTTGGTGAAGATCTGGAGCAGGTAGCCATCCTCGTCCCGGTCGGCGAGGATCTTCAGCTCGCGCAGCTCGTCGAGCGGGACGCGGGTCTCGCCGACCCACTCGCCGAGGGTGTCGTAGTAGGCGTCGGGGACGTTGAGGAACTCCACGCCGGCGGCCCGCATTTGGCGGACCGAGGCGACGATGTCGTTGGTGGCCAGCGCGATGTGCTGGACGCCGGGGCCGCCGTAGAACTCCAGGTACTCGTCGATCTGGGACTTCTTCTTGGCGATCGCCGGCTCGTTGAGCGGGAACTTCACCTTCTTGGTGCCGTCCGCGACGACCTTGGACATCAGCGCCGAGTACTCGGTGGCGATGTCGTCGCCGACGAACTCCTTCATGTTGGTGAAGCCCATGACCTTGTTGTAAAAGGCCACCCACTCGTCCATCTTGCCGAGTTCGACGTTGCCGACGCAGTGGTCGATGGCCTGGAAGAAACGTTTCGTCGGGGCGGCGACGAGCGGCTCGGAGGGGACGAAGCCGGGGAGGTAGGGGCCGTCGTAGCCGGAGCGCTCCACAAGGGTGTGCCGGGTCTGCCCGTAGGTGGCGATGGCGGCCCGGACGACCGTGCCGTGCTCGTCCTTGGACTCGTAGGGCTCCTCCAGGCCCCTCGCGCCGTGCTCGACGGCGTAGGCGTACGCCGCGCGGGCGTCCGGCACCTCGACGGCCAGGTCGATCACGCCGTCGCCGTGCGCGGCCACGTGCTCGGCCAGGAAGCGGCCCCAGTCGGTGGTCGGCTTGATCACGGAGGTGAAGACGAACCGGGCGCCGCCGGATTCCAGAACGTAGGAGGCCGTCTCGCGGTTGCCGGTCTCCGGTCCCTGGTAGGCGACGCGCTTCATGCCGAAGGCGGTGGCGTAGTAGTGCGCCGCCTGCTTGGCGTTGCCGACGGCGAAGACGACCGCGTCCATCCCCTTGACCGGGAAGGGGTCCGCCTGCCGGGCCGTGGCCGGGGTGGTGGGCTGGGTGTGCATCGTGGTGTCTGCCATGGCGGCAGAGTCCCGCCGATCCACAAGGTGCGCAATAGTTCGCGCATCTGCTGGGCATTGTGTATAGCGGTTCGCCGGTTCTGCCGGGCGTTCTGTACAGGATGACCATCGAAATCGGAGGTTTCGACCGTGGCGATCGATCATTTGGATGGGGCGCTGCTGGAGCTGCTCGCCCGGGAGCCGCGGATCGGCGTCCTGGAGGCGTCGCGTCGGCTCGGGGTGGCCCGCGGGACGGTGCAGGCGCGCCTGGACCGGCTTCAGTCGAATGGCGTGATCAGGGGTTTCGGGCCGGACGTGGACCCGGCGGCGCTGGGGTATCCGGTGACCGCGTTCGCAACCCTGGAGATCAAACAGGGCCAAGGCAGCGATGTGCGGGCCCACTTGGCGGGCGTTCCGGAGGTGCTGGAGCTGCATACAACGACCGGACACGGGGACATGCTCTGCAGGCTCGTGGCGCGGTCGAACGCCGATCTCCAGCGGGTGATCGACCGGGTCGTGGGCTTTGATGGCATCGTGCGGGCATCCACGGCCATTGTCATGGAAAATCCGGTTCCGCTGCGGATCATCCCGTTGGTGAAACAGGCCGCGGGCGGGTGACCGGAAAGCGGCCGGCGCGCGGCGCCGCCCTGATGGGGCGGTGGCCGGGTGACGGGAGGGCGGCCAGCCGACGGGGGCGGGCCCTGGACTCACGAGGGACCGAGGAGGCGAGGAGTGAGCTTCTGGGAATACGTCGGCAGCCGGCACGTCCAGTTGCTGACCGATGCGTATCAGCACGCCAGCGCTGTCTTCCAGTGCATGGTGATCGCGACGGTGTTGGGCGTCGCGCTCGGCGTGGCCACCTACCGCAGCGAATGGGCCGGCGCGCTGGCCACGACGACCACCGCGACGATCCTGACCATCCCGTCCCTGGCCCTGATCGGCCTGCTGATCCCGATCGTCGGCCTGGGCGTCGCGCCGACCGTCGTGGCGCTGACCCTGTACGGGCTGCTGCCGGTGGTCCGCAACGCCATCGTGGGGCTGCGCGGGGTGGATCCGGCGCTGGTGGACGCGGCCAAGGGCATCGGGATGTCGCGGGCCGCCCGGCTCTTTAGGGTCGAACTGCCGCTGGCCTGGCCGCCGATCCTCACCGGTATCCGCGTCGCGACCCAGATGTTGATGGGCATCGCGGCCATCGCCGCCTTCGCCTCGGGCCCCGGCCTCGGCAACGAGATCTTCCGCGGGATCGCCTCGTTGGGCAGCGCCAACGCGCTGAACCAGGTGCTCTCCGGGACGCTCGGGATCGTCGTTTTGGCCCTGCTCTTCGACGCCGGCTACGTCCTGATCGGACGCCTGACGATATCCAGGGGGATCCGTGCCTGAGTCCTACGGGAGCGACCGCGGCGCCAAGGGGGCGCGCCCGCCCGCCTCTACGGGTGCCGCGATCCAGTTGGAGAACCTCACGAAGGTCTACCCGGGCAGCCCCGGCCCCGCGGTGGAGGACGTCAGCATGGAGATCGGGGCCGGCGAGACGGTGGTCTTCGTCGGGCCGTCCGGCTGCGGCAAGTCCACCACGCTGAAGATGATCAACCGGCTGATCGAGCCGACGTCGGGGCGGATACGCATCGGCGACGAGGACGTCACGGGCATCGACCCGGTCCGGCTGCGCCGCAAGGTCGGCTATGCCATCCAGGCGTCCGGGCTCTTCCCGCACATGACCGTGGCGCAGAACATCGCGCTGGTGCCGAAGATGACCGGCTGGTCGGCGGCCCGGACCAAGGAGCGGGTCGAGGAGATGCTCGACCTGGTGGGGCTGGACCCGGGCGAGTTCCGGCACCGTTATCCGCGCCAGCTCTCCGGCGGCCAGCAGCAGCGGGTCGGGGTGGCCCGGGCGCTCGCCGCCGACCCGCCGGTGCTGCTGATGGACGAGCCGTTCGGCGCCGTGGACCCGATCACCCGCGACCACCTCCAGGACGAGCTGATCCGGCTCCAGCACGAGCTGCACAAGACGATCGTCTTCGTCACCCACGACTTCGACGAGGCGATCAAGCTGGGCGACCGGATCGCGGTGCTCCGCGAGCGCTCGCACATCGCCCAGTTCGACACCCCGGAGGCCATCCTCACCAACCCGGCGGACGACTTCGTCTCCGGCTTCGTGGGCGCCGGGGCGGCGCTGAAGCGGCTGAACCTGACCCGGGTGCGGGACGTGGGGGTGGTCGACTTCCCCACCGCGCAGCTCGACGACCCGCTCCAGTCGATCTTCGACCTGCTGCGGGACGGCGGCACCAACGAGGTGCTGCTGCTGGACCGCCACCGCCGCCCGTACAAGTGGCTGCGGCGCGGGGACCTTTCGCTTGCCAAGCAGTCGCTGGCCCGGGCCGGGACGCTGGTCACCGACACCGTCACCCGGGACGCGACGCTGCGCGACGCCCTGGAGGCGGTGCTGACCGACAGCGCGGGCCGGGTCGCGGTCACCGGGCGGCGCGGCGAGTACACCGGTGTCGTCGACGTGGGGACGCTGATGAACAACGTCCACGAGCTGCTGGAGGCGGACCGGCTGGAGGCGCTGGAACACCAGCACCAGCTACGGGCGTTGCGCGCCCATCGCACCCAGCGCGACCTGGAGGGCCGCAGCGGCGCCGGCGGGCCCGAGGGCGACCCGGGGAGCCGGGCGTGAGCCCGGGGGCGTCCCCGGGCGGCGGGGGGCGCAGCGGGTCGCCGGAGGGCCCCGGCGGGGCACCGCTGCCGCGCGACGCGGTGGCCGCTGAGCGGGAGTTGGCGTCGGGGGCGGCGCCGAGCGGTGCCGCCGGGCCCGGTGGGCGCCGGATCGGCTGGCGGAAGTGGACGTTCATGCCGGCCTTCCTGACCGCGGCGCTGCTGACGACCTGGCTGTGGTTCCGCGGCGCTGCCCTGGACTCGATCGCCCACCAGGCCGTCGACCACGGCAAGGTGTGGCTGGCGCTGCGCCAGCATCTGCAACTGACCGCGGTCTCCACGGCATTGGTGCTGGTGATCGCGATCCCGTTGGGCATCGCGCTGACCCGGCCGCGGCTGCGCCGGGCCACCCCGCTGGCGATGGCGCTGGCCAACCTCGGGCAGGCGGTACCGGCGCTGGGCCTGCTGGTGCTGCTGGTCATCTGGCTGGGCATCGGGGCCGGTTCGGCGATCGTCGGCATGGTGATCTACGCGGTGCTGCCGGTGCTGGCCAACACCATCGCCGGGCTGCGCGGCATCGACCCGACGCTGACCGAGGCGGCCCGCGGCATCGGGATGTCGCCGCTGGGCGTGCTGACCAAGGTCGAACTGCCGCTGGCCGTCCCGCTGATCCTGGCCGGGGTGCGCACCGCGCTGGTGCTGAACGTGGGCACCGCGACGCTGGCGACGTTCGGCGGGGGCGGCGGGTTGGGCGACCTGATCTCGGCGGGGATCATCACCCAGCGGATGCCGGTGCTGGTCCTCGGGTCGGTGCTGACGGTGGCGCTGGCGCTGCTGGTCGAGTGGCTGGCGTCACTGGCCGAACTGCTGTTGCGGCCGCGCGGGTTGGAGGTGGAGACGTGAGGGGGCCGAGGGTCTGTCCGAGGCTCTGGGGGGCCGTCGCGCTGTTGGTGGTCGGGGCGCTGCTGGGGGGCTGCGGGCTGGTCAGCGGGAGCCCGATGTCGGACGACGTCAGCCCGGGGACGGTGGGCCGGGGGCTGCCCCTGAAGGGCGCCGAACTCACCGTCACCTCCAAGGAGTTCACCGAGAACATCATCCTGGGGCAGATCATGGGGCTGGTCTTCAAGGCGGCCGGCGCCACGGTCATCGACAAGACCAACATCCAGGGCACCATCGGCGCCCGCGAGGCGGTCCACACCGGCACCGCTGACGGGATGTACGAGTACACCGGCACCGGCTGGATCACCCACCTCGGGCACGTCAAGCCGATCCCGGACCCGCAGCGGCAGTGGGCGGCCGTACGCGACGCCGACCTGCGCAACGGCATCGACTGGCTGCCGCAGTCCCGGCTGAACAACACCTACGCGCTGGCGCTGAACGCCGCCAACGAGAAGAAGTACCGGGTGCACACCCTCTCCGATGTCGCCGCGCTGCTGCGGCGGAGCCCGGGCGCGGTCACCCTGTGCGTGGAGAACGAGTTCGCCACCCGCAACGACGGCCTGCCCGGGATGGCGAAGGCGTACGGCATGAACATCCCGTCCGGCAACGTCCGGCGGATGACCGGCGGTGTGGTCTACACCGAGGCGGCGCAGGGGGCGGCCTGCACCTTCGGCGAGGTCTTCACCACCGACGGCCGGATCAAGGCGATGGGGCTGACCGTGCTCAAGGACGACCGGCACTTCTTCCCCAACTACAACGCGGCGCCGGAAATCAACGCCGCGGCGCTGCGCAAGCATCCGCAGATCGCCGAGGTGCTCGCCCCGGTGACGGCCGCGCTGGACAACGCCGTCGCCCAGAAGCTCAACGCCAAGGTGGACGTCGAGGGCCAGGACCCGCACCAGGTCGCCAAGGCGTGGCTAGTGAAGGAGGGGTTCATCAAGGAGGGCGGGGGGTAGGGCCGTTCGCCGCCCGCCACCAGGGAGTTTCACCGTCTCCCGAAATGGGGTCGCGCCCCTCACAAGATCACGTAAGGTATGCGTCACCCAAAAACGAACAAGTGTCGCAGTCGCGGGCTCTCGCGACCGCGCAGGGGGAAAGGCAGAAAAGCCATGCAGGCTTCCCGCATCCGGCGCCGTCTCGCCGGTGCCGCCACCGTCGCCGTCCTGGCCGGGGCCGGCGTCCTGGCCACCGCGCCGTTGGCCTCGGCCAAGGCCAACCTGATCCGCATCGACAAGGTCGCGCTGGACGGGCCCGGGCTGAAGGTGAACGTCACGTACTCCTGCGACACCGGCCTGCACCACCAACTGGTCGCCAACGCCGAGCAGATCACCTCGCCGGCGCTCCGGGAGATCGGCGCGGGCACGCTCAAGGCCGACAAGCTCACCTGTGACTACGCGAACCACACCGCGCAGGTGCACCTGCGCCCGGGCGACGTCCGCGGCTTCCACAAGGGCGACGAGGTGAAGGTCACCGTCTTCTTCTTCGACGAGGACGGCTTCCGCTACGGCGACACGGAGACCATCGCGACCGTCTGAGCACGGCCGCGACCGCCCTCGGGCCACCGGCTCAGGCGCCCGTGCAACTGGGCACGTCCCCGCCGGAGTTGAGGGCCTTGAGGGCGTCCACCGCGCCCCCCAGGGTGGTGACGGGGATCAGTCGCATCCCCTTGGGGAGCTCGGCGCGGGCGTCGGTGCACTCCTGGCGGGGGACGAGGAAGACCGTCGCGCCGTCGCGGTGCGCGGCCTGGGCCTTGAGGGCCACGCCGCCGACCGCGCCGACCGCACCGTCGGCGTCGATGGTGCCGGTGCCCGCGATGGTCCGGCCGCCGGTCAGGTCGTGCCCGGCGCCGTCGCCGTTCAGCTTGTCGACGATGCCCAGCGCGAACATCAGGCCGGCGCTGGGCCCGCCGATGTCGGCCAGGCTCAGCGTCACCTTGACGTCCTTGGGGGACTTCCCGAGCCGGTTCAGGGCGGCCTGGGTGGCGCTGTCCTGCGACTGCTTCATCTGCTCCGCGTTGTGCTCGGCGATCTCCTCGGTGTTGTTGCCCACCGGGTAGACCGACTCGCGCGGCATCACCGCCTCGTCGGTGCGGAACCAGGCCCGGACCACGTCCGGCAGGTGGACGGAGGCGGCCGGCCCGGTGGCGGTGATCGAGGTCATCCGGAGCTGTCCGCTGGTGTCGCGGGTGGGGGCGCCGGAGAGGGTGATCACCGGCTTGCCCTTGTCGTCGCCGAGGACGTTGGCCGTGACGCCCGGATACGCGATCGAGTACGGCAGCGGGGCCACCGCCGCGGTCACGAGGAGGGCGAGGACGACGACGGTGCAGGCCAGCAGGGCACGGGCGCGGGAAGACACCCCGCCACCCTAATTGACCCCCGCCCCGCCCGCCCCGTGCGGCGCCGGTGCCACACGACAGCGCCACAGGGTCACCACACGGAGCCCGCGCGCCCTACGGGCCGCGGCCGGCGCCCGTCAGCGCAGCGCCTCGGCGACCTCCCGGGCCGCGTCCACCACCCGCGGCCCGATCCGCTCCGCGACGCTGTCCGTCAGCATCACTACGCCGACGCTGCCCTCTATGCCGCTGACCCCCAGCAGCGGGGCCGCGGCGCCGCTGGCGCCGGCCTCCAACTCCCCGTGCGTCAGGGCGAGTCCGCCGTCGTGGAGGCGGCCCTGGCGGGCCTTGAGTATGGCCCGGCCGGCGGCGCCGCGGTCCAGCGGGTGACGGAAGCCGGCGCGGTAGGCGACGTGGTAGTCGGTCCAGGTCGGCTCGACGACCGCGACCGCCAGCGCCTCGGTGCCGTCGACCAGGGTGAGGTGGGCGGTGGCGCCGACGTCCTCGGCGAGCGAGCGCAGCGCGGGCAGCGCGGCCTCCCGGACCAGCGGGTGGACCTGGCGGCCCAGGCGCAGCACGCCGAGGCCCACCCGGGCCCGCCCGCCGGCGTCCCGACGCACCAGGGCGTGCTGCTCCAACGTGGCCAACAGGCGGTAGACCACGGTGCGGTTGACGCCGAGCTTGTGCGAGAGCTCGGTCACGGTCAGCCCGTGGTCGGTGTCGGCGAGAAGCTTGAGGACGCGCAGTCCCCGGTCGAGCGTCTGGGAGGTCTCCGCGGTCACGACGCCCCCTCCTGAAGTGAGTTGGCGGCGTCCGAACAGGGAGCGCTGCTCGTCCCGGAACAGCGCCCATGGGCCGCCGGCCGCTTTGCACCGGCTGCGCTCCGCGGCGACGCTGCCACGGGGCGTGTGCGTGAGCGGGACAGTAGCGAGCTGCTCCGGTCAGCGGAAGAGCGCGTCCAGAATCCGGTCGTTGCCGCCCGGAATATCCGCTCTCGTCCGCACCGCCGTTCCTCCCGTCACTACCGTTGGCGCGCCAGTGCGCCGCGCACGCACACCTCGGCCGCGCGGTCCACGGCCCGCACCCGGACGGTTGTGCCCACCAACTCCCCACGGAATCCCCACGAGAACTCCCCGACGCGGCCGACCGATGCGCCCCCGAGACACCGCCCTCACCGCATCCGCGTGGCCCACTCCCGGACCTTGCTGATCCGCTCGTTGAGCTGCCCCGCGGTCGCCTCCGCGCTCGGCGGGCCGCCGCACACCCGGCGCAGCTCGGTGTGGATCACCCCGTGCGGCTTGCCGCTCTGGTGGACGTACGCGCCGACCAGCGTGTTGAGCTGCTTGCGGAGCTCCAGCAGCTCCTTGTGCGTGACCACCGGCCGCCGCTCGGCGGGGATCTCCAGCAGGTCCGCCTCGCTGTCCGGCTTCTTCCGGCTGTGCGCGATCTGTCGGGCCTGCCGCTTCTGGAGCAGCAGTTGGACCTGGTCGGGCTCCAACAGCCCCGGAATACCGAGGTAGTCCTGCTCCTCCTCGCTGCCGGCGTGCGCCTGCATGCCGAACTCGGCGCCGTCGTAGAGCACCCGGTCGAAGACCGCCTCCGACTCCAGCGCCTCGAACGAGAACTGCTCCTGCTCGCCCGTGTTCTCGTCCTGCTCCTTGTTCGCCTCGTCCATCTCCTTCTCGGACTCGGCGTACGGGTCCTCCTCGCCGTCCTTCTTCGGCTTGTCCAGGACGTGGTCGCGCTCGACCTCCATCTCGTTGGCGAAGCCGAGCAGCATCGGGACGGTGGGCAGGAAGACGGACGCGGTCTCGCCGCGCTTGCGGGACCGCACGAAGCGGCCGACGGCCTGCGCGAAGAACAGCGGGGTGGAGATCGTGGTCGCGTAGACGCCGACCGCGAGCCGGGGGACGTCGACGCCCTCGGACACCATCCGGACCGCGACCATCCATCGGTCGTCGGAGTGCGCGAAGTCGTCGATGCGCTGCGAGGCGCCCGCGTCGTCGGAGAGCACCAGGGTCGCGCCCTCGCCGGTGATCTCCCGGATCAGCTTGGCGTACGCCCGGGCCTGCTCCTGGTCGGAGGCGATGACCAGCGCGCCGGCGTCGGGGATGGCCTTGCGGACCTCGGACAGCCGACGGTCGGCGGCCCGCAGCACGTTCGGCATCCACTCGCCGCGCGGGTCCAGCGCGGTGCGCCAGGCCTGGGAGACCGCGTCCTTGGTCATCGGCTCACCCAGCCGCGCCGCGATCTCGTCGCCGGCCTTGGTGCGCCAGCGCATGTTGCCGCTGTAGGAGAGGAAGATCACCGGCCGGACGACGCCGTCGGACAGCGCGTTGCCGTAGCCGTAGGTGTAGTCGGCGGACGAGCGGCGGATGCCGTCGTTGCCCTCCTCGTACGACACGAACGGGATCGGGTTGGTGTCGGAGCGGAACGGGGTGCCGGTCAGCGCCAGCCGCCGGGTCGCCGGCTCGAACGCCTCCAGGCACGCCTCGCCCCACGACTTGGAGTCGCCGGCGTGGTGGATCTCGTCCAGGATCACCAGCGTCTTGCGCTGCTCGATGCGGTTGCGGTGCAGCATCGGGCGGACGCCGACGCCCGCGTAGGTGATCGCGATGCCGTGGTACTCGCGGCCCAACGGGCCGGCGCTGTACTCCGGATCGAGCTTGATCCCGATCCGGGCCGCGGCCTCCGCCCACTGCTTCTTGAGGTGCTCGGTCGGCGCAACCACCGTCACCTGCTGCACGACGTGATGGTGCAGGAGCCACGAGGCGAGGGTGAGCGCGAAGGTGGTCTTCCCGGCGCCGGGCGTGGCCACGGCGAGGAAGTCCCTGGGCTGGGTCTGGATGTACCGGTCCATGGCCGCCTGCTGCCAGGCACGCAGCTTGTTCGCGGTACCCCAAGGGGCCCGCCCCGGGAAGGCCGGGGACAGGTGATGACTGTTGGTGGCGCTGCTGGTAGTCACGGTCTCCGTCGGCTGAGGTCGGCGATCGGCAACCGCGTCAGCCTACCGGTGCCCCCCTGGCCGCCCGCCGCGGAACGCCCGCTCCCGCCCGGGGGTGGGAGGGACGTCACATCTACGGGTCGTGGCTAGCGAGCACAGCGCGCGGACGGGGTCCTGGGGCTCGGTCTCTGCCCCTCGGGCACGGCCCTAACCCGCCTTCGGGCGCAGCCGGGTGGCGACCGCCGCGCCGGTCGCCGCGACCACCGCCATCGCCACGAAGACCGCCAGGAACGCCGCGGGGTGGCTCACCGCACCGGCGCCCGCGGGGGCGGTGGACCCCGCACCGGCCGCGGCGATCGAGCCGCCGCCGAAGGCCACGAAGAGCACCCCGCTGACGCCGACGAAGGTCACGTTGCCCAGCGCGTCGGACATCTGGAGCGACGAGGAGTTGCTGCCGGCCTCCTCCGGCCGGGACAGCTTCAGCAGCAACACGCCGCCGCTGGAGATGTTCAGCCCCATCCCGAACCCGCCGATCGTCCACGCCGCGGCCACGACCCAGACCGGCACCCCGTCGATCAGCACCAGCGGCACCAGCACGATCGCCGTCGCCAACAGGGCCATGCCCAGCCCCATCAGCCGCTCCCGGTGCCGCTCCAGACCCGGACGGCTCTGGACGTAGGAGCCGAGCGCCCAGGTCAGACCGCCGCCGGTGAGCGAGAGCCCGGCCAGGGTCGCGGACAGCCCGCGCTGGGTGACCAGCAGCAGCGGGATGAAGCTCTCGGCGGCGACCAGCGCGCCGGCCGCCAGGCCCCGCATCAGCACGACGGCGGGCAGCCCGCGCCCGGCCCGGAACGTACCGGGCGGCAGCAGCCGCACGATGGCCGGGACCAGCAGCGCCAGCCCGACGCCGGCCGGCAACAGCGCGAACCAGCCGATGTGCTGACCGGCGTACTGCACCAGCGAAGCGCCGACCGCGACCGCCAGCGCCAACCGGCAGCGGCGGCTGCCCAGGATCCGCCGAAGGCCGCCGTCCGGGCCCGGCACGGTGCGCGGCAGCTTCCGCAGCGCCGGCAGCATCACCGCGAGCGGCAGCAGTATCAGCACCGGTATGGACAGGAACACCCAGCGCCAGCCGACCTGTTCGGTGATCGTCCCGGCGACCAGCGGCCCGACGATCACCGGCACCACCCAGGCCGCCGAGAACGACGCCATGACCGACGGCCGCAGCCGCTCGGGATAGCCCCGGCCGACCACCACGTACAGCGACACCACCGCCAGGCCGCCGCCCAGCCCCTGGACGCCGCGCCCGGCGATGAACATGCCCATGTTCTGCGCCCCGCCCGCGACCAGCAGCCCCGCGCCGAACGCGGCGATCCCGCTGAACAACGGCGCCAGCGGCCCCCGCCGGTCGCTCCACACCCCGGCGAGCGCCATCGCGAACAGGCTGGCCGTGAAGAACGCCGAGAAGGCGAACGCGTACAGCCCGATCCCGTCGAGGGCACGGGCGGCCACCGGCATCGCGGTGTTCACCGCGCTGGCCTCGAAGGCGATCAACGAGACGACCGAGACGATCCCGAGCGTCAACGCCCGGTAATCCCGCCCGAGCACACCCCCGCCGGACACCCCCCGTTCCTCGTTGTGTCCCTCGTCCTGTCCCTCGTTCTGTTCCTGATTGCGGTGGTCGGTGGCGGATGTGGCGGTGCTGCCCGTCGCGGCCGCGGGGGCCGCGTCTGCGGGGCTCGAAGGGTCAGCGGTCATCGGGCCAGCGTAAGGGCCGTACAAGCACTGCACCCCTGTCCGGAGACGGGGATCACCTAGGCCGTCGGTCTTACGCCATCAGCCGGTCCCACCCCGGCCGCCGCCCACCGCCCCTTCATGAACCACATGAACCACATGAACCACGTGTTGCAGCCTCATGGCGGCCCGCCCGCACCCCTTGTCCGGCCCCCCACCCACCGGCCTAGAGTCGGGAACGCACCGCACACCGGCCGTGTGCCCGAGTGGTTTAGGGGCTCGCCTGCAAAGCGAGTTACGTGGGTTCGAATCCCGCCACGGCCTCCAAAGAACCAACCCCGCCCCCGAGTTGTGCTGCTGAGGCCCGCCGCCGGCCCGGCAGGTCGGCGGCGCCGAGCCGTCAGTCGCAGATGGTCGGCCAAGCCGGGCCATCAGCCGCAAGTGGCCGGGGTGCCGGTCCAGGCCCGGTGGAGGCGGTTGATGGCGGCGATGTCGGGCAGGTCCTTCGGGCGGCGGGCCTCGTTCTTCCAGCGCCAGACGTCGCCCAGGCGCATGAAGGGGATGCCGTCGATGCGATCGGCCTCCTCGATCAGGCGGTCGGTGGACCAGCCCGGCGTCCAGCGGTCCACGATCTCGATCGCGGCCGTGGGGTGCAGTACCCGCAGGCCGTAGCCGGACACGGTGGGCTGCGGGGTGCCTATGGTCAGGGCTCTCTGCCAGGCCGCGCCCCGGGCCAGGACGTCGAGATCGCCCATCCGCGGCCGCAGCCCCCGTACGTAGAGCGCGGCGGAGCCGCACACCACGAACTCGCCGCGCGGTAACTCCAGAGCCCGCAGGGCCTCGAACAGTCCATCGGTATCAGTGAGCATCAATTCCTCCTTGGATAAAGGGAAGAGACCCGGTGCCGCGGTGGGATGAGGAGAGCCGACCGCGCAGGTGCGCGGTCGGCTCCGGTAAACGGCCCGCGGCGGCCCCTGGACGCATCCGGGACCGCCGCGGGCGGGAACGCAACGGGCGGCCGCCGTGCCGGACCGGCACCGACGACGCCCTCGCTATCTGGCGTGGTGAACTCCGCCTTCTGCACCATCCCCCTGTTGAGTTCTCAAGGGACAGACGCTACCTTCACCTGCTTTTCCACGGGGGTTCACCGGGTTTTCCTTTATGCAGATCACGTCAGGCTTTCCGGCGGAACTGCGGTCCGCTGCGGCCGAGTTGGCGGCGTGCGGTGCGATGCTCCACACAGTGGGTACGGCCAACTCCCAGTGCTGCGCTGGCGGTTCGCCGCCTGGGTCCACCCGTCTCCGTGGACGTCAGGAAACGGAGCGCGCCGTTTCGTTACGTGGAACGCAGGCGGCCGAGCGGGCCGGCGAACCGGCCCCTCGGCAGGTGGCGGAAAACCGCCGTCGACGCACCGTCATCGACGCACCGCCGCCGCGCGACCGACCTCCGCGCTACGACATCACCGGGCGGGCGCCGCCGGGGGCCGCAACACACGGCGCTACTGCGGTAGTTGCACCGGCTGTGCCACCGCCGCCTGCGGTCGGATCGGCAGGCGGCCGATCGGCCGGCCGGTCGCGGCGCGGACCGCCGACGCCACCGCGGCCGGCGAGGTCACCACCGGCACCGCGCTGACCGCCTTGGCACCGAACGGGGCGACCACATCGCGCTCCTCGACCAGCTTGGCGATCCGGATGTCCGGGGCGTCCAGTGAGGTCGGCAGCGCATAACCGGTCAGGTCGGGATGGCGGACCTGACCGCGGGTGGTGCGCAGGTTCTCCATCAGCGCGGCCCCCAGGCCCTGGGTCACCCCGGCCTCGATCCGGGCGCGCAGCTGGCGCGGGTTGAGCACCCGGCCCACGTCCTGGGCCACGGTCATCTCCACCACCCGCACCGTGCCCAACTCGATGTCCACATCGGCGACACAGCGGACCGCGCAGAAGGCCAGACCGACGAACGCATCGCCCTGACCGGTCTCGTCCAGCGGCTCGGTCGGGTGCGGCCGGCACTGCGCGGTGGCCCACAGCTCCTTGCCGTCCAGCGCCTCGGCGACGGTGGTGCTGAGCACCCCGTCGTACGAGGTGATCTTGCCGTCGGCGATCTGCAACAGCTCGGTGGACATCCCGAACTTGTGGGCCAGCGGCTGGAGGAGCTGGGTGCGGACCATCTTCGCGGCCCGCTCGATCGCCCCGCCGGAGACCCAGGTGTGCCGGCTGTGGCAGGCCCGACCGGCCGGCGGCTGGTCGGTGTCCACGCCCGCGACGTGCACCTCCTCCACGCCCAGGGTCTCCTGGACGATCTGGCGCGCCAGGGTGGCGAAGCCCGAACCGGTCTCCACGGCGGCGCAGATGACGGTGGCGACGGAGCCGCTGACCTTGACGGTGGCGGTGGACACCTCGTCCGCGCCCTCCGCGCCGAGCATGTGCACCATGCCCAGCGCGTAGCCGACGCCGCGCCGGACCGCGCCCGGTTCGCCCGCGCCCTCGGGCCCGCCCGGCAGCAGCCACTCCGCCTCGGGGGTGTCCTTGGGCAGCTCCGGCAGCGGCGCCTCGGTGACGGCGGCCAGCAGCTCGGCCACCGGGGCGGGGCAGGTGACGGTCTGCCCGGTGGGCAGCAGGTCGCCGGTGGCCATCACGTTGCGCCGGCGGATCTCGTCGGGCTCCAGGCCCAGTTGGGCGGCCAACTTGTCCATCTGGCCCTCGTAGGCGGCGCAGACCTGGAGCGCGCCCTCGCCGCGCAGGTGGCCGGAGGGTGGGTTGTTGGTGCGCACCGCCCAGCCCTCGACGACGGCGTGCGGGACGACGTACGGGCCGCAGGCGAACGAGACCGCGGCGGCCAGCGCCTCGGAGGAGGTGTCCGCGTACGCCCCGGCGTCCATCAGGATCTGCGCCTCCACCTTCACCAACGTGCCGTCGGCGTCGGCGTGGTGGCGGTAGCGCAGCAGCGTCGGGTGGCGGTGGGCGTGGGTGAGGAAGGACTCCTCCCGGGTGGCGGCCAGCTTCACCGGGCACCCCGTACGGAGCGCCAACAGCCCCAGGGACAACTGGACGCTGGGGTCCTCGCGGTCGGCGGTGGCCCCGGGCACGCCGGTCACCACGACCCGGACCTGCTCCCGCGCCAACCCGAAGGAGGCGGCGGCCAGATCGCGGTCGATGTGCGGGTCGGTGGAGGCGGAGTAGATCTCCACCCCGCCGTCGGGCCGCGGCACCGCGAGCCCGGCCTCGGCCCCGATGGGCGCCGGGTCCTGGCGGCCGATCCGGTAGAAGCCCTCGACCATCACCTCGCCGACCGCCTCCGGGTCGCCGAAGCGGAGCGGAATGTGCCGGATGAGGTTGCCATCCGGGTGCAACGGCTCGGCCTCGAAGGCGAGTTGGGGGTCGGTGACGGCCTCCTGGACCTCGTACTCCACGACGATCGCGGCGGCCGCCAGCCGGGCCGTGTCGGGGTGGTCGGCGGCCACCGCGGCGATCGGCTCGCCGTGGTAGCGGACCTCGTCCTTGGCGAACACCGGGCGGTCGGCGGTGCCCCGGCCGTGCCCCTTGTCGCCCGGCACGTCCTCGTGGGTGACGACCGCGTGCACGCCCGGCATCTGGGTGGCGTGCCGGGTGTCCACGGAGCGGATCCGCGCCCGGGGGTGCGGGGAGCGCAGCACCGCCGCCCACAACAGGCCCTCGGCCCACAGGTCGGAGGCGTACGGGAAGGTGCCCTCGGCCTTGGCCGCCGCGTCGGCGGGCGCCAAGGAGACGCCGAGCCCCTGCGCCGGCGGCTCGACGGGGGCCTGGACGCCCGCCGCGGGCGTCGCGGTCGCCGCTCCGGCCCCAGCCCCGTCAGTCGTCCCACTCATGCCGAGACCTCGCTCCGCTCGCCCCCGCATGCGCGAGGCGCGCACCTCCTCGTGGTCTCACTCATCCGGCGCCTCCCGGCTGCTGCTCCTGGTGGTGCGGTGCCCCGTCCATCGGGTCGGCGGGACCCGCCTGGTGGGGGATGCGGGCGGTCTCGGCCGGCGCCTGGTCGGCGGCCTCGGCGCGGGACGCGACGACGTCGGCGACGGCGTCCAGGACCCCCCGGTAGCCGGAGCAGCGGCAGAGGTTGCCGCAGAGCGCCTTGCGGGTCTCCAACTCCGTGGGGGCGTGGTTGCCCTCCAACAGGTCGTGGACGGTCATCGCCATGCCCGGTACGCAGAAGCCGCACTGCACGGCCCCGGAGGCGGCGAGCGCCTGCTGGACGTCGGAGGGCACGCCGTTTTCCGCCAGCCCCTCGACGGTGCGGACCTCGCTGCCGGCCGCGGTGGCGGCGGGCACCAGACAGGAGGCGACCAGCCGCCCGTCCACCTGGACCGAGCAGGCCCCGCACTCCCCTTGGGAGCAGCCGTCCTTGGCCCCGGCCAGGCCGAGCCGTTCGCGCAGCACGTACAGCAGCGACTCGCCGATCCAGGCGTCGGTGACCGGGCGGTCGACGCCGTTGACCCGCAACACGT
The DNA here is from genome assembly GCF_042798755.1 of Streptomyces sp. NPDC057743. NCBI lineage: Bacteria > Bacillati > Actinomycetota > Actinomycetes > Kitasatosporales > Streptomycetaceae > Streptomyces > Streptomyces sp. NPDC057743. The sequence goes on along the minus strand of NZ_JBHVJX010000012.1, from coordinate 25,024 downwards.
AGGAGGCACAGGGGTGTTCGTCGTGCGTGTCGGGGGTGGTCGGGGCGTCGAGCGCGGGGGCGGCCGGCGCCGGCTCGGGCGGCGCGGGGTGCGCCGTCGCGGCCTCGGCGTCGTGGGCGACCGACCCGGCGGGCGGCGCGTCCGCGGCGGGGGCCGGGGCCGGGGCCGGCTCAACGGCGGGCGGCGCGGCGGCGGGTGGGCCGGAATCCTCGACGGGGTCCGCGGCCGGGCCCTCCGGCTGGCCGGCCTCGACGGCGTCCGGAACGGCGACCGTGGGGGCCTGGGGGGCGCCCTGCGGGCCCGCCGGCGCCGGGTCGGCGGGCGGCGTCTGCGCGGGCGCCTCGGGAGCCGGCTCCGCGCCGTGCTCGGCGGGCGCCGCCGGCTCCGCGCCGTGCTCGACGGCCGGCGCGTGGGGCTCGCCCTCCGGGGCGGCGACCGCGCCGGCGGCGGCCGCCCGGCCCGGGTCGACGACGAACTCCCCCGTGGTGTCGGACTGTTCGCCCTCCACCACCGGGATCGACCAGCTCTCGGCGCCCCTGGGGGCGGGCACCTCCGTGGCACCCTCCTGGCCGGCGGGCGCGTCCTCCTGGTGGGCCGGCTGCCCGGCCGGCGGCCACTGGGCCAGCGCGTCGGCGGGCAGCGACCAGTGGCCGGTCGCCCCGCCCGTACCGGACGCGGCGGCGCCCCGCGCGTACGGGTCGTCGGCGGGCGCCGGGTACGGCTCGCCCGCGCCGGCCGGAGCGCCCCCGTCGGCGCCGGTGCCGGCCCCGCCCGTGGCGTCCAGCCCGGCGCTGAAGTTCCAGTGGCCGGTGGTGCCCTGGCCCGGCGACCCGGCGCCCTCGTACGGCGCGGGGTAGCCGCCGTCGGCGCCCGGCGCGGCTCCGCCGTGGCCGGTCAACTGGTCGTCGCCGACGCGGTACTCGCCGGACTCCTCAAGGACATCGTCGGCCGCCGGCACGTGCCAGCCGCCGGCCGCCTCCGGGCTGCCGGCGACCGGCCAGTGCACCTGCTCGCCGCCCCACGGCTGGGCGCCCTCGGGCGCGTTGGCCTGGTAGCCGGCGGGCGGACCCTGGTGCGGAGCGGGCTCCTGCCGGCCCGTCTGGTCGGCGTATCCGGCCGCGGGGTCGGCGTACCCGGCGGACTGGTCGGCGAACGGCATCGTCCACTGCCCGGTCGCCGCCGGGTCGCTGCCCGCGCCCGGGTGCGCGGGGGCGTGCGCGGGGAACGAGGCGGGCGGGGTGTAACCGTGGCCGGGGGCCGCCAACGGGTCGGTGCCCGGCGTGCGGTAACCGGCCCCGTACGCCTCGGTGGTGAAGCCTTCCGGAAGCTGGACGAAGGCGGTCGCCTCCGACTCGTACTCGCCGCCCGGCGGCAGCGGCTGCCAGCCCTGCTCCGGATGCGGCTGCTGCCGACGGCGGTTGTCTGCTTCGCTCACGAGAGCGCCCTCCCAAGTGCGCGGCGGGCCAGGGCTGCCACCGTACGGCGCAGGTGCAGAGCGGCCGGCGGCAGGGCCGCCGGTTCGGAGCCGTCCTGCGGCGGCGCCGGGTCGGGGATGCAGGCGGCGGCCACGTAGTCGCCGAAGGCGGCCAGCGCCTCGGGTACCAGGCCGCGTTCGCCGTCCCAGTCGATGAGCGAGGCCACCCACTGCTCGGCCTCCAGGGGCCGCAGCGGCATCGCGGCGACCGCGCCGACCGCGCAGCGCACCGAGCGCCGGGCCGGGTCCAGGACCAGCGCGACGGAGGCGGTGGCGCGGCCGGGGCCGGTGCGCCCGGTGGCCTTGAGGAAGGTCTGCGGGGCGTGCAGCAGCGGCACCCGTACGAAGCCGACGAGCTCGCCGGGGCTCAACATGTCCCGGCCGGTGAGCAGATGACTGACCGGGATCTCGCGGCGGGCGCCCCCGGGGCCGGCGATGAGGACCGTGGCCTCCAGGGCGGCGAGCACCGGGAGGGTGTCGCCCGTGGGGGCGCAGCTGACGATGTTGCCGCCGAGGGTCCCGGCGTTGCGGATCTGCGGCGGGCCGGCGGCGCGGGCCGCGGCGGCCAGTCCCGGAATGAGGGCGGCGAAGTCGGGGCGTCCCATACGGGCGAGGGTGAGGCCGGCCCCCAGCAGCGCGTGGCCGTCCAGGTATTGCCAGCCGCGGATCTCGCTGATCCGGCCGAGGCCCACCAGGCCGGCGGGTCTGAGGAGTCCGGCGTTGACCGCCGCCATGAGGTCCGTGCCGCCCGCGACGGGCACGGCGGCGGGCATGGCCGTCAGCGCCGCCACCGCCTCGTCGAGCGAGGCCGGCAACGTCACCGATTGCGACGCGTGCGGTGCGTGCGTGGTCAACCCAGCTGCCCCTTCCCCGGTGTCCCGGCATTCCGCTCCGCCGTACGGTACGTGCTCACGGCCCGGACGTGGCAACTCTGGCACATCTTCGTGGACCCGGTACGCGAGGGTGCGCGAAGGGTGTTCCGTCCCGAAGAGGGCGCTGGTCCGGATTCGTCCGCCGGTTCCGGTGAACGGGCTCCACCGTTCCAGGGTCCGGCCGGACGGGCGCCCTCCTTGGACGAGGGCTCACACGTTTGGGGGCGACCCGTCGAAGGGGCGTCCGAGGATGCCGGGTCGCCGCTGCCACGGGAGCGGGCCACCGGGCGGGCGGTAGCCGACACCGAGGGCGTCGAGGCGGGCGTAGTGCTCGGTCATCCGGCGGGTGAAGTCCTGGTAGTCGCGGGCCTTTGGGGCCGGCAACCGGGACCAGGCCACCTCGGCGAACGCCACCAGCCGCGGGAAGACCTGGTAGTCCAGGCGCGGTTGACCGTCCATCGCCTCGGACCAGGCGTTGGCCTGGGTGCCCAGGACCCGCGCGGCCTGTTCGCGGGTCAGCTGTGGCGGGACCGGCTCGAACCGGTAGACGTCCTCCAGGGTTCGCACATAGCCGATCGGCACCGGCTCGTCGGGCGAGGCGTGCTGCCGGTGGTCCAAGTACACCTGCTGCTCGGGGCACATGACGACGTCGTGGCCGGCCTTGGCGGCGGCGACGCCACCCCCGTACCCGCGCCAGGAGGCGACCGCCGCGCCTTCCGCCAGCCCCCCTTCGAGGATCTCGTCCCAGCCGATGAGCCGGCGGCCGCGGTCGGCCAGCCAGCGGTCGAAGTGCCGGATGAACCAGCTCTGCAACCCGTCCTCGCCGTCCAGGGACAGCTGAGCGATCCGCTCCTGGGCGGTGGCCGAGGCCCGCCACTGCTCCTTGGGGCACTCGTCGCCGCCCAGGTGCACGAAGCGGGACGGGAAGAGGTCGAGCACCTCCTCCAGCACGTGCTCGTAGAACCGCAGGGTGGTGTCAGTGGGCGCCAGTACGTTGGGACTTACGCCCCAGGTGTCCCAGACCTTCAGGGAGGTGGTGTCGATGACGTCGGTGTTGCCCAGCTTTGGGTACGCCGCGATGGCGGCCTGCGAGTGCCCGGGGATATCGATCTCGGGGACGACGGTGATCTGTCGCTCGGCGGCGAAGGCGACGATCTCGCGCAGATCGTCCTGGGTGTAGTAACCGCCGTGCGGGCGCGGGTCCCACAGCGGCGAGTGGCGGTGGCCGAGTTTGCTGCGCTCGCGCCAGGCGCCGGTCTCGGTCAGCCGCGGGTAGCGGCGGATCTCGATCCGCCAGCCCTGGTCGTCGGTGAGGTGGAGGTGCAGGACGTTGAGCTTGTGGGCGGCCATCAGGTCGAGGTAGCGCAGCACCCCTTCCTTGGGGAGGAAGTGCCGGGCGACGTCCAGCATCAGGCCGCGCCAGCCGAAGCGGGGGCCGTCCTCGATGGTCTGCTCCGGCAGGCCGGGGGCGCGCCCCGGGTCGAGCGCGGCACGCCGGAAGGCGGCGGGCCCGAGGAGCTGACGGAGCGTCTGCGCGCCCCAGAAGACGCCGGCCGGGCCGCCGCCGGTGAGGCGCACGCCCCAGCGGGCGTCGGCGTCGAGCCGGTAGCCCTCCGCGGGCAGCGTCGCGTCCAGGGCCAACGTCAGGGTGTCGGGTGCCTCGGCGGAGCCGGGCGGCAACGGGAGGGCGAAGGCGGCGCCGAGGGTGGCGCGCAGCCAGCGGGCGGTGTCCTCGGTGCCGGGGGCGGCGGCCAGCGCGGTCTGCGCGCCGAGCCGCACGGTCCGGGGGCGGGCCCCCTCGTCGCCCAGGTCGCGGCTGAGCGGCGCCGGGATCAGACCTGTGGGGGAAACGGTCTCCAGAGCTGTCACGACGTGAAGTCTTCACCGCCGCGCCGCGGAAGGAAACCACGGCGGCAACAGCCGTCCGCGCGCGTCCCCCGGGCCGGTGCCTGCCGGGGCCGCGGCGACGGGCGGTCCGGGTACGGCTGCGGGCCCGGACCCCGTAGGGACCCGGGCCCGCGCGGACCGTGGGCGCGCCGGCCGCACTCCGGGGCCTCGACACCGCTCGGCGCCCGGCCCGGGGGCGGCCACCCGCCCGGGGCGGCTACTTCTTGCCGCCGTCCTTGCCCTTGTCCTTGTCGCCACCGGCGCCCATGGACTCGAAGATCTCCTTGCACATCGGACAGACCGGGTACTTCTTCGGGTCGCGGCCCGGGACCCAGACCTTGCCGCAGAGCGCCACGACGGGCGTGCCGTCGAGCGCGCTTGCCATGATCTTGTCCTTCTGGACGTAGTGGGCGAAGCGCTCGTGGTCGCCGTCGCCGTGCGACACCTGCGGTGTCGGCTCTACGAGGGTCCCCGTACCTGCCCCGCGCTCGGGCTCAAGAGTGCTCATAACTGCCAAGGGTACTCACGCCCGCCGCGCCCCGGGAGCGTCGGCCCGCTGCCAGATGCACCACCAGCCCCAGGGCCGCGACCCCGGCCGCCGCCCACGGCAGCGCGTCCGGTGCCAGCCCCGCCGCCAGGGCCAGCCCGCCGAGCGCCGAGCCGACCGCGCTGCCCAGGTAGAGCGCCGAGTTGTTCAGCGCGAGGGCCACGGTGCCGCGCTCCTCACCGGCGGCCGTCAGCAGCCGGTGCTGCTGCGGCACCTGGAGCGCCCAGCCGGCCGCACCCCAGGCCACCAGCGCGACCACCGCACCGGGCAGCACCGCGCCCGCCAGCGTCGGCAGCAGCGCCTGGGCGGCGACGATCACCACCAGCACCCCGCCAACCAGCGGTCGCACCCGGCCGGTCCGATCCACCAGCGGCCCGGCCAGCACGCTGCCCAGCACCCCACCGGCACCCCAGGCCCAGAGGTAGGGGGTGACCTCGTGGACGCCGCCGGCCGCGGCCAGCACCGGCGCGAGGTAGGTGTAGAGGCCGAGGCTGGCCACCGCGGCGAGGAAGGACACCGTGACCACCGGCGCCACCGCGCGGTCGGTAAGGGCCGCGAGCCGGGCCCGGACGGGCACCGCGGGCCCCGCCGGCACCGGCGGCAACAGCGCCGCGAGCCCGCCGAGCGCGACCGCGCCCAGCCCGGTGACCAGCCAGAGCGTGGCCCGCCAGCCGGTGTGCTCGGCCAGCAGCACCCCGATCGGCACGCCCAGTACGGTGCCCGCGCTCATCCCGCCCATCACCAGGGCCAGCGCCCGGCCGCGCTTCTCCTCGGGGACCAGCGCGGCGGCGGCCGCGGTGGAGAGCGCGGAGTAGACCCCGGCACCGGCGCCGGCGACGATCCGGGCGGCGAGCAGCGTGGCCAGCGAAGGGGCCAGCGCGGTCAGCCCGTTGCCGACGGTGAAGACCGCCAGCGCGGCCAGGATCAGCAGCCGGGGCCGCACCCCGGAGAGCAGCCCGGCGACCAGCGGCGCGCAGATCGCGTAGGCGAGCGTGAAGACCGTGACAAGCTGTCCGGCCAGGGACAGCCGGGTCCCGACGTCCTGGGCGAGGACCGGTAGCAGCCCCGCCATCACATACGCGTCCAGGCCGAGGGTGAACGCCCCCAGCGTCAGCAACCAGACCTTGCGCACCGCGCTCAACTCCCCTGGCCGGACCGGGGCCGGGGACCCTCCCCGGTCCCCGGGCGGACCACTGCGGGAAACGTAGGCAGTCTCCGGATCGCCGCGGAAATGCCCGTACGGAGCACTTATGCTGGGGCCGCATGAATGGTGTCCGCAGCATCAGCGACAACGACGGGACCGCGGCGCGGCCCACCCCCGACGACGCCCCGCACGACGCGTACGGACCCGCCGCCCCGGACACCGATCCGCTCGCCGACCCGATCCTCGACGGCGTCGAACTCCGGCATCTGCGCGGCTTCTTGGCCGTCGCCGACGAGCGCAGCTTCACCCACGCCGCGGACCGGCTGCGGACCGGCCAACCCGCGCTGACCCGCGCCGTCCGCGCCCTGGAGACCGCCCTCGGCGTCCGGCTGCTGGACCGGACGACCCGCCACGTCGCCCTGACCGACGCCGGCCGCCGCCTCTACGCCGACCTCGCACCGCTCCTCCCCCGGCTCACCACCGCGCTGCGCTCCCCCACCGGGCCGGCGCTGCTCCGCCTGGGCTTCACCTCCCTGCTGCCGGCCGCCTGCCGCACACTGATCGCCGACTTCGAGGCGGCGACCGGGGCCGGCATCCAACTCGTCCGCCGGGACGCCCCGTTGGCCGGACTGGAGACCGGGGAGTCGGACGTGGCGGTGCTGCGCGGCGAGGTGCCACCCGACGCCGGACTGCGCACCACCCTCCTGCTTCGCGAGCCGCGGGTGGCCGCCGTGCCGCGCGCCGCCGCCCCGGGCAGCCTGGCCCGCCGCCGGGTCCTGGACTGGGCCGAGCTGGCGGAGCTCCCCCTGGTGGTCAACACCGTCACCGGCACCACCCACCCCGACCTGTGGCCCGCCGGCCGGCGCCCCCAACTCGCCTGCGCCGCGGGCAACTTCGACGAGTGGCTGGAGTCGGTGGCGGCCGGGCACGGCGTCGGGGTGGCCCCGGAACCGGTCGCCGAGCGCCATCCGCACCCCGGGATCCGCTACGTCCGGCTGAAGAACGCGCCCCCGGTGCCCGTGCACCTCGCCCTGCCGGCCCGCGACGCCCACCCGCTGGCCGCACGCTTCCTCACCCTGTGCCGCGGGGCCCACCCCTGACCGGCGCCACCACCACCCGGGCCGCCGCTAGGGCGCTTCTGACGGAGATCCGTCAGAAGCGCCCTAGGCCACCACCGCCGCCACCCCGGCCCGCTCCCCGGCCGTCAGCCCCAGCTCCGCGGCGAACGCCAACGCGGCCTCCGGGCGCACCTCGTACCAGCAGTCCCGCCCACAGACCGCGTCCAGCAGCGCGGCCACCTCCGCCGCGCCGACCGTGCGGTCCGCGGCGGCCGCGATGAACGCGCGGACCTCCGCCACCGGGTGCACCTCGGTCTCCATGAGGGCCACCAGCCGCTCCGTTATCTCCTCGACCGCCGCCCCGCCGGGCGCCGCCCAACTCATCGCCATCGCCAGCCCGTCGTCCGGCAACGCGGCCGGATACGGGGCGCGCGCCCAGCCGCCGTCCTCGTACCAATAGACGAAGCCGAGGAGATTGCCGTCGGCCTCGGCCCGCAGCTGCTCCCAGGGCAGCCACGCGGGGCCGCCGGCCAGGAAGTCGATCCGCCGGTCGCCGGTGTGGGTGTAACTGCCGTCCGCGTCATGGCCGCAGAGCAGCGCGCGGCCGTCCTCGTACACCCGCAGGCGCCACCAGTACGCGCCGCCGCCGTTCCAGCAGTGCAGCCCCTGCGGTCCGACGGTGTACTCGTCCCCGTCGTCCATGGCCGCGGCGACCACCGCCAGTGTCGCGGCCCGCGCCCATACCTGCCCGGGATCGTCCAGGTCCCCGGGCACGCTCGGCCTGTGCATGGTGCTCTCCCCCGTCCGTCCGGCGCGACCACGATCCGGGTGCCCCCGACCCCGCACGGCACCGGGGTTCCGCGACGCGTCCGCGCAACCTTCCTCCACCTGCGAACGATAGCGACGGGGTCTGACAATCCCCCATGACGAAGCCGTCACAAAGCGCCCGGGCCCGCCCCGGCAACGCCCAGGCGGCCCGGCTCAGTTCAACGACGGATCGTCCGGATACGTCGCCACCATCGCCAGCTCGTTGCGCTGCCGGCGCAGCACGGCCCGCCACAGCTGCTCGGGATCGGGCGAGGAGACGTCACCCGGCTCGGACTCGACGACGTACCAGGCCCCCTCCACCAGCTCGTCCTCCAACTGGCCCGGGCCCCAGCCCGCGTACCCGGCGAAGATCCGCAGGCTGCCGAGGACCGTGGCCAGCAGCTCCGGCGGGGCCTCCAGGTCCACCAGCCCGATCGCCCCGTGCACCCGCCGCCACCCCAGCGGCTCGTCCCCCGGCCCGGCACCGTCCGCGGCGCCCGCGGCCTGCGCGAACCCGTCGCCCGCGACGCCCGCGGACGCGCCGGCGCGGGTGCCGCTCCCGGCGGACGCGGCGCCCTCACCGGGCGGCCCGCCGGGCACCACGGCCACCCCGAGCGCCGAGTCCAACGAGACCGGGCCGCCCTGGAAGACCACCCCGGGCTCCCCGGCCAGCTCGGCCCAGGGGGCGAGGATGTCGGCGACGCCGACCGGCGTGGGACGGTTGAGGATCACGCCGAGGGAGCCCTCCTCGTCGTGGTCGAGGAGAAGCACCACCGCGCGGTCGAAATTCGGGTCGGAGAGCGCGGGTGTGGCGACGAGCAGCCGCCCTGTGAGCGAGGACACCTCGGTCATGGCCACATGATCCCGCACTTCCGCCCGGAAGGGGGAGTCAACGCCCGGACCCACCGGGAGAACAGGGCGGGCGTACGGCGGCAGGCCCCGGCGCACGACGTCCGCCCCCAGATGCACCATTCGCGACATTCAACGCGTTCGCCACAAAAGGCGATTACGAATCAAAGGCGGACCGTAGCGGAGGGTGTTGTGACAAAGCCATTACACGGCGGAGACCGGGAGAGCGCCACGGGCACCCCCTCGGGCGCCCTTACCATTTCTCGTGGCCCAGTCCGACTCCAGGAACGCGAGATCCATGACCGTCTCTACTGACGACGTACTGCTTGTCCACGGCGGCACCCCGCTGGAGGGCGAGATCCGGGTTCGCGGTGCGAAGAACCTCGTCCCCAAGGCCATGGTCGCCGCCCTGCTGGGCAGCGGTCCGAGCCGGCTGCGCAACGTGCCCGACATCCGGGACGTCCGCGTGGTCCGCGGACTGCTGCAGCTGCACGGCGTCACGGTGCGCCCGGGAGACGAACCCGGCGAGCTGGTCCTCGACCCCTCGCACGTGGAGAGCGCCAACGTCGCGGACATCGACGCGCACGCCGGCTCCTCGCGGATCCCGATCCTGTTCTGCGGCCCGCTGCTGCACCGGCTGGGCCACGCCTTCATCCCGGGCCTGGGCGGCTGCGACATCGGCGGCCGGCCGGTGGACTTCCACTTCGACGTGCTGCGCCAGTTCGGCGCCAAGATCGAGAAGCGCGACGACGGCCAGTACCTGGAGGCGCCGCGCGGGCTGCGCGGGACCAAGATCCGGCTGCCGTACCCGTCCGTCGGCTCGACCGAGCAGGTGCTGCTGACCGCAGTCCTGGCCGAGGGCGTCACCGAGCTGTCGAACGCCGCCGTGGAGCCGGAGATCGAGGACCTGATCTGCGTCCTGCAGAAGATGGGCGCGATCATCTCCATGGACACCGACCGGACGATCCGGATCACCGGTGTCGAGAAGCTCGACGGCTACACCCACCGCGCCCTCCCGGACCGCCTGGAGGCCGCCTCCTGGGCGTCCGCGGCGCTGGCCACCGAGGGCAACATCTACGTCCGCGGCGCGCACCAGCGCTCGATGATGACGTTCCTGAACACCTTCCGTAAGGTCGGCGGCGCCTTCGAGATCGACGACGAGGGCATCCGCTTCTGGCACCCGGGCGGCTCGCTCAACGCCATCGCCCTGGAGACCGACGTCCACCCCGGTTTCCAGACCGACTGGCAGCAGCCCCTGGTGGTCGCCCTGACCCAGGCGTCGGGCCTGTCGATCGTCCACGAGACCGTCTACGAGTCCCGGCTCGGCTTCACCTCCGCGCTCAACCAGATGGGCGCCCACATCCAGCTCTACCGCGAGTGCCTGGGCGGCTCCGCCTGCCGCTTCGGCCAGCGCAACTTCCTGCACTCCGCGGTCGTCTCGGGACCCACCAAGCTCCAGGGCTCCGACCTGGTCATCCCCGACCTGCGCGGCGGCTTCTCGTACCTGATCGCGGCCCTGGCCGCCCAGGGCACCTCCCGGGTCCACGGCATCGACCTGATCAACCGCGGCTACGAGAACTTCATGGCGAAGCTCGTCGAACTCGGCGCCAAGGTGGAACTCCCGAACGGCTCCCTCCGGGACTGACCCACAGGCCCACAGACGCCCAAAGGCGCCGCCCGGTCGCACCACGCAACCGGGCGGCGCCTTTGCCTTGCCAACGAAACCCCGAGGACGGCCGACCACGGAAGGGGCCGTGGGCGGTCGTGGGCGGCACCAGCCCCACACACCGGCCACAAGCCCCCCCCGAGCGCCCTACGCGGACGCGCACGAAGGCGGCCACCCTCGAAGGAGGGTGGCCGCCTTTCATGCCGTGGGAAGGGCCTTACTTGCCCTTGGCGGCTTCCTTGAGCTTGGAGCCCGCGGAGACCTTCACGCTGTAGCCGGCCGCGATCTGGATCGGCTCACCGGTCTGCGGGTTGCGGGCGGTACGAGCGGCACGGTGAGTGCGCTCGAAGGTCAGGAAGCCGGGGATGGTGACCTTCTCGTCGCCCTTGGCGACGATCTCGCCGACGGTCTCGGCGAGCGCGGCCAGAACGGCGTCGGCGTCCTTGCGGGTCACCTCGGCGCGATCGGCCAGTGCGGCCACCAGCTCACTGCGGTTCATGTATGTACTCCCGTGTTCTTCTTGCCAATGCGGCGTGAGATCGAAGCCGATGCTGCCAGGGCCCTCGAACGGCCCGCGGAACGGGGTCCGTCCTTCAGCTCCCTCGCGCCTGAGGTCCCCCTGGACATTGTCCTGGGAGAGCATCCTGCCCCCACCTGCGGCGGTAAAGCCAATCCGGCACCCCTGGAGGGTCACCCGCCACCCTATGGGTGGCCCGCTGGGGGCGAGTCTTGCGACGCGCCGGCTCAGGCTCCCGTGGCAGCTGTCACAGCCTCGCCCGCGGCCTTCGCCGCGTCCCGCACCGCGCCGGCCACCGCACCCGCGACCTTCTCGTTGAAGACGCTGGGGATGATGTAGTTCGCGTTGAGCTCGTCGTCCAGCACGACGTCGGCGAGGGCCCGGGCGGCGGCCAGCATCATCTCGGTGTTCACCGTACGCGACGCGGCGTCGAGCAGGCCGCGGAAGACGCCCGGGAAGACCAGCACGTTGTTGATCTGGTTGGGGAAGTCCGAGCGGCCGGTGGCGACGACGGCGGCGGTCTGCCGGGCGAGGGCCGGGTCGACCTCCGGGTCCGGGTTGGCCAGCGCGAAGACGATCGCGCCGTCGGCCATCTTGGCCACGTCGTCGCCGTCGAGGACGTCGGGCGCGGAGACGCCGACGAAGACGTCGGCGCCGACCACGGCCTCCTTGAGGGTGCCGGTGACGCCCTCGGGGTTGGTGTTGTCGGCGATCCAGCGCAGCGCCGAGTCGGGGTCCGCGTCGACGAGGTCGGGGCGGCCGGCGTGCACGACGCCGTGGATGTCGGCGACCACGGCGTGCTTGACGCCGGCGGCCAGCAGCAGCTTGAGGATGGCGGTGCCGGCGGCGCCGGCGCCGGACATCACGACCCGGACGTCCTCGATCTTCTTGCCGACCACCCGCAGCGCGTTGGTGAGCGCGGCGAGCACCACGATGGCGGTGCCGTGCTGGTCGTCGTGGAAGACCGGGATGTCCAGGGCCTCGCGCAGCCGGGCCTCGATCTCGAAGCAGCGGGGCGCGGAGATGTCCTCCAGGTTGATGCCCGCGAAGCCGGGGGCGATGGCCTTGACGATCTCGACGATTGCGTCGGAGTCCTGGGTGTCCAGGCAGATCGGCCAGGCGTCGATGCCGGCGAAGCGCTTGAAGAGGGCCGCCTTGCCCTCCATGACGGGCAGCGCGGCCTTGGGGCCGATGTTGCCCAGGCCGAGGACCGCGGAGCCGTCGGTGACCACGGCGACGCTGTTGCGCTTGATGGTGAGCCGGCGGGCGTCCTCGGGGTTGTCGGCGATCGCCTGGCAGACCCGGGCGACGCCGGGGGTGTAGACCATGGACAGGTCGTCGCGGTTCCGGATCGGGTGCTTGGAGGACATCTCGATCTTGCCGCCGAGGTGCATCAGGAAGGTCCGGTCGGAGACCTTGCCGAGCGAGACGCCCTCGATGCTGCGCAGCTGGGAGACGATCTCCTGGGCGTGTGCGGTGGAGGTCGCGGCGATCGTGACGTCGATCCGGAGCTTCTCGTGGCCGGAGGCGGTCACGTCGAGGCCGGTGACCGACCCGCCGGAGGACTCCACGGCCGTGGTGAGCTGGCTGACGGCGGTGCCGCTAGCGGGAACTTCCAGTCGCACCGTCATCGAATACGAGACGCTAGGCGCCGTTGCCATGGCCGACTTCCTCTGCTTTCCCTGGTTTGGCTCTAAGCGGCCCCGGGACCCGGGGGTGCCCGAGCCGGAGCGCGTCGTTCGATCGTCCCACCTACCAGCCGGTATACGGTAACCAGCCGCGAATTTCGGAAAGACTCTTCCACCATACGAGAGTTGACCGTTCGAGCGGAACCCCCTCCGCACGACGGGAACCGGCCACGGCACCCCGGACCGGCGGTGCCATCAGCGCGGATGCCGACACCGCCCCGGTAGAAAACGACCGCGGGCGCCTCTCCCGTAGGAGAGGCGCCCGCGCCGTGTGGTTCATGACACCGACCCGCCATGCTCGCCTCGCGGCAAGTGGTCGCTCGTAGCGACGATGGTTGGGCCCGGGGGCTTGGATCGAGCCGGTGCCGCCACCAAGGCTAACAAACCATCCCGGCAAGCGAATCCCGTCTCGCACGCCCGATTTCGCAACCCCTCGTACGGGGGCGCGCCCCGGCCATGCCCCGTTGGACAGGCCCTAGTCGCGCAGCAGGTCGGGGACGCCGTCCTCGTCCGGGTCGTCCGGGGCGGCGGAGAGCACGGTGAGCTGCTGAGTGGCGCGGGTCAGGGCCACGTAGAGCACCCGCAGCCCGGCCGGGGACTCGTCGGCGATCTCGGCGGGCGAGACCACCAACGTCGCGTCGTACTCCAGCCCCTTGGCCTCCAGGGAGCCCAGGGCGACCACGCGGTCGCCGAGCCCGGCCAGCCAGGTGCGGGCCTGCTCGCGGCGGTGCATCGCGACCACGACGCCGACCGTGCCCTCGACCTCGGCGAGCAGGCGCTCGGCCTCGGCGACGGTGGCCCGGGCCAGCGCCCCGTCCGCGCCGTCGTCCGTGCCGGTCGCGTCGTCGGCGACGTGGAAGCGCGGCTGAAGGCCGGTCGAGCGGACCGCCCGCGGCGCCGGGGTGCCGGGCATGGCCAGCGCCAGCACCTTGGACGCCAGCTCGGCGATCTCGGCCGGGTTGCGGTAGTTCACGGTGAGCGTGAAGCGGCGGCGGGGGCGGGTGCCGAGCGCCTCGTCGCGGGCCTCGGCGGCCTCGTCCGGGTCCGACCAGGAGGACTGCGCCGGGTCGCCGACCACGGTCCAGGTGGCGTGCCGGCCGCGGCGGCCGACCAGCCGCCACTGCATCGGCGTCAGGTCCTGGGCCTCGTCGACGATGACGTGGGCGTAGTCGGTGCGCTCCTCCTCCAGCCGCTCCCGGCGGCTGCGGCCGGTCGAGAAGCGGTCCGCGTAGGTGGTGAGCTCCTCCAGGCCGGTCAGCTGGTCCAACGGGTCGGCCTCGCGGGGGCGGGCCGGACGGGCCGGGGCGCCCAGGATCTGCTGGAGCTCGTCCAGCAGCGCGATGTCGTGCACCGACAGCGGGCCGTGCCCGTCGTCGCCCACCCGTCGCAGCGAACGGGCCAGTTGACGGGCCTCACGGGCAGTCAGCAGGCGACGGGCCCAGCGGCCCAGGCGGCGCTCGTCGGCCATCGCGGCCAGGACCCCGCGCGCGGTGAGCTCCGGCCACCAGGCGTCCAGGAACTCCTGGAACTCCGGCTCGGTGGTGAGGTCCTCGTCGAAGCCCTGGCGGACCTCGGCGGCCAGCTCCGGGTCCGGGTAGCGGCGGGCGGCGCCGGACTTGGCCCACAGGGCGTCCAGGATGAGCCGACGGGCGCGCGGGCGCAGGAGGTTGACGGGGGCGGTGCCGCCCAGCGCGGACTGCCGGATGGCGGTCAGCTCGGCCCCGTCCAGTTCGAGGCGGGTGCCGAACGCGACCACTCTCAGGCGGGTCGGCGGGGCCGTCGCGGCAGCCGGGGCGTCCTGCGCGCCGAGGTCCTCCAGGGACAGTTGAGCGTCCTCGGCACTGCGGGCGCGCGGCGGAGCGGGGGCCGCCCCCTCCAGCGCCCCGCGGGCCGCCTTGCGCAGCAGCTTGACCATCCGGGCCGAGCCCTTGATGCGGGAGACCTCCGGCGGGTCGTAGGCGGTCGCCTCGGCGCCCTCGACGAGCGAGCCGAGCGCCCGGATGGCGACCTGGCCCTCCTCGCCGAGCGAGGGCAGCACGCCCTCGGTGTAGGCGACCAGCAGCGGGGTCGGGGAGACGATCAGGATGCCGCCGGCGTAACGGCGGCGGTCCTGGTAGAGGAGGTAGGCGGCGCGGTGCAGGGCGACCGCGGTCTTGCCGGTGCCGGGGCCGCCCTCGACCTCGGTGACGGAGGCGGCGGGGGCCCGGATCACCAGGTCCTGCTCGGCCTGGATGGAGGAGACGATGTCCCGCATGGTGTGGCTGCGGGCCCGGCCCAGCGCGGCCATCAGCGCGCCGTCGCCGACCGCCGGCAGCTCCTCGCCGTTCAGCGTGGCGACGACCTCCGGGCGCATCAGGTCGTCCTCGACGCCCAGCACCTGGCGGCCCTTGGAGCGGATCACCCGGCGGCGGACGACCCGGCCGGGGGCGACCGGGGTGGCGCGGTAGAAGGGCGCGGCGGCCGGCGCCCGCCAGTCGATGACCAGCGGCGAGTAGTCCGCGTCCAGGACGCCGAGGCGGCCGATGTGCAGCGTCTCCGCGATGGCGGCGCGGCCGTCTTCGATGGCGCCGTCGGCGGGCTCGACGGAGGTGTAGGCGCCGTCTGGGCCCTTCTTGCCGTCCTTGCCCAGGAGCAGGTCGATCCGCCCGAAGAGGAAGTCCTCGTACTCGGAGTTGAGTCGGTGGAGGTGGACGCCGGCCTGGAACACCTGGGCGTCGCGCTCGGCGAGCGCTCCGGGGGTGCCGACCTGGCCGCGCTTGGCGGCGTCGTCCATCAGGAACTCGGCCTCGTGGATCTTCTCCTCAAGGCGCCGGTAGACGCGGTCGAGATGCGTCTGCTCGGCCTCGATCTCGCGGTCCCGAACGGAATCCGGCGCGTGGTCCGGTGCGTGCGTGGCATTGTGCGCGGCCACCCAAGCCCCCTTCTGCTGTGCGTAGGGCAGCCGTCAACCGTACGCGAACCGGCCACGCCGCGCACCTGGAGGGACGGACAAAGTTGGACGGAGCCGGTCGGATGTTGACGCCGGATGCGGCCGGGACGGGCGGGTCCGGTCACCCGGTGCGCCCGGTCCGGCGCCGATGCCGGGCCACCCGGGCGCGGTTGCCGCAGACCTCACTGGAGCACCAGCGCCGGCGCCGGCCCCGCGAGGCGTCCAGGTAGACCAGCGAGCAGCCGTCGCCCGCGCACTGGCGGAGCTGACCGCGCGCCACCGGGTCGGCGAGCAGCGCGACGGCGTCCCGGGCCACGGTCGCCAGCAGCCCGGCGCAGTCCGGCGGTTGGGCCAGGACGCCGGTCAGCGCGCCGTCCGGGCCGCGGACGACGTGCACGACGGGCGGCGGGGCGGCGCCGGCCGCGGCGTTCAGCAGCGCCAGGTCGGACGCGGCGGCGCGGCCGAGGAGTTCGGCGCGGACCGCCCGGCCGAGCGGCTCGCGCAGCGCCCGGAAGCGGGCCACCCAACGGGCGTCGACGCCGTCCAACGGGGCGCCGGGCGGCACCACTTGGGCGCCGGCCAGCCAGGCGGCCAACGGGGCGGGGCCGGTGAGCCGTTCGCCGGCGGCCGGGTTGCCGCCGGCGGTGGCCATCAGGTCCAGGCAGACCCGCCCGCCGTCGAACCGGAAACCGTAGGGGGCTGCCATGTGCCTGTCACTTCCTCGGGAAACGGACACGGGGGACGTGGGAAGGGGGCGGAGGGGGCGTACGGGAGCGTTCTTAGGGTGCCCGGCCGCGCCGTCCGCCGGAACCCCACGGGCGGGGCGCGCCACAGACTGACCGACCCGCAGGTCGTGGCTCTTTCCGGGCCCGCCGACCCGTTCCCTCTGGACCCGCGCCGTAGACGCCAGGTGTAGACATTGAGCGTATACATGTGATGTATAGTCCGGCGGCATGTCCTCTCCGCTGCTCAAGAACCGCGCCAGCCTGACCCACAAGCTCGGTTACGCGGTCCGCAACCCGGCCCGGATCACCCCCTACCTCAAGCGCACCGCCCGCGACACCTGGCTGCGCCTGAAGCACCCCGACCACGTCGCGTACTACCGCGCGGTGATGGCCTCCGACACCGGGCGCAACCCGGAGGCCGCGGTCGGCAGCCGCAGCCACGAACGCTGGCTGGCCCTGGGCGAGATGCAGTTCGACTACCTCGTGGAGCACGGACTGCGCCCCGAGCACCGGATGCTCGACATCGGCTGCGGCAACCTGCGCGCCGGCTGGCGCTTCATCGCCCACCTGGACGCCGGCAACTACTACGGCATCGACATCTCGCCGGACATCCTGATAGCCGCCAAGCGGACCCTGGCGACCTACGAACTCCAGGACAAGCTCCCGCACTTGACGATTACCCAGGACCTGAAGCTGGAGTTCCTGCCGTCCGGACACTTCGACGTCGTCCACGCGCACAGCGTCTTCTCGCACTCGCCGATCCACGTCATCGACGAGTGCCTGGCGCACGTCGGCCGCATCCTGGCCCCCGGCGGGTTCTTCGACTTCACCTTCGACCGCACCGAGGGCGCCGAACACCAGGTGCTGCGGGAGGACTTCTACTACCGGACGGAGACGCTGCTGCGGCTGGCCCGTAAGCACGGGCTCCAGGCGCGGTTCATGGAGGACTGGGAGACCCGGCCGCACGGCCAGTCCAAGATCCGGATCACCAACCCGGCCTGAGGGGGCGTCCGTTGGCCTCGGCTCCCGTTAGCCGTCGCCGGGCGGGGCGTCGCCCGTAGGGGCGTCGACCGCGAGCCGGTAGCCGCCCCCGGGCACCGACCGGACCAGCCCGGGCTCCCCCAGCGCCGCCCGTAGGTGCGCGACCGCGGCCGCCAGTTCGTCCTGGGCCGTGCGCTCGTCCCGAGCGGCGCCCGGCAGCGCCCGCAGCAGGTCGGCGCGGGGGACCGCCTCGCCGGGGCGGCGGGCCAGGGCGCGCAGCAGCGCCATCCCGGCGGGCGGCACCGGGCGCGGCGCCCCGTCCACCACGGCGGTCCGGGCGCGGGCCTCCAGCCGCCGCCCGGCCACCGTCAACGGCCGCGCCCGGCCCGGGAGTTCCCGGCACAGCAGCTGCACCAACGGGCCGAGCCGGAAGCGCTCCGGCTCCAGGGTGGGCACGTCCAGCGCCGCCAACGGGGCCGCGGTCACCGGCCCCACGCACACCGCCGGCACGTCCCGTTGCAGCGCGGCCAACAGCCCCGGCCGGATGCCGCGTTCGGCGGCCCGGCGCAGCAGGGAGGTGACGGCCGGGGCGCTGGTGAAGGTCACCGCGTCCACACCGCGCGCCAGGACCGCGTCCAACAGCCCGTCCAGCGGCCCCAGATCGGCCGGCGGCAGCCACCGGTACACCGCCACCGGGACGACCTCGGCGCCGGCGGCCCGCAGCGCCCCAACGAACTCCGGCTGCGGCTCCCCGTGCAGCTGGACGGCGATCCGCCGGCCGGCGACGCCCTGGGCCAGCAGGTGGTCGAGCACCTCGGCGAGCGACTCCGAAGCCGGCGACCAGCGCTCGGTCAGCCCGGCGGCCCGGACCGCGCCGCGCACCTTCGGGCCGCGGGCCAGCAGCTCCGCCCCGGCCAACCGACCGCGCAGCGCCTCGCCCAGCCCCCAGTCGTCCGCCGCCGCCAACCAGCCGCGGAAGCCGACGGCGGTGCTGGTCACCACCACGTCGGGCGGCTCGGCGGCCAACGCGCGGGTGACGGCGCGGAGTTCGGCGTCGTCCGCCAGCGGCACGGTGCGCAGCGCCGGGGCGTAGACCACCTCGGCGCCGCGGCGCTCCAGCAGCGCGCCCAGCTCCGCCGCCTTGCGGGCCGCGGTCACCGCGACGGTGAACCCTGCCAACGGGCGCGGCGCCCCCTCCGGCACGGCCGGCCCCGGCCCGCCCGTTCCCTGCTCGTGCTCCCGCATCCCGATCCGTTCCGCTCCGCCTGGCGTGGCGCGCCGCGCGCTCGCCCCGGGCGGCGTGCCCGGGGCGCCAGTATTTCCGGCCGCCCGCGGGGCGCGCCTCCCGGGGGTGGCGACGCCACGTCACCGGACCACCGGGCGAGGCGGCGGCCGTCCCGCCACCTGGCCGGCTCGGCCGCGACCGTTCCGGACGCCGGCCACCGCCGTGCCCGCCCGTCGCGCGGGCGCCGATCCGTCGCCCCGTAGGCGTATCTGACCTGCACGAAACCTCGATTCGGCGCGGTGCGGAGGCATGCGGGGGGCCGCGGCGGCACGCCCGCGGCGTACGGAACGGGGGCGGCGCGCCGCCGTGCACCACGCGCCCCTCTCCTTCACCCGTACGGGGTAATGGCACGTGCCCCGGACACTGCCAGCCTTTTAATCCGACGCAGGACGTAACCAGCCCACCACGCTCCGTCGTTGCTGCGGGAGGCGCCTCCCGCAGCGGCGGCGACCGTTCGCCCCTGCCAGGGCGCCACACCCACCCCCGCAGGGATGCCGGGCTCCCGGACAACCGGAAGGAAAGGGATGCGATGCACCGATCACCCCAGCGGGGCGGGGACCTCCTCGGCCCCAAGCCGGGGGACGGCGGGCGGCACGGCTCCTGAACCTCCCCAGCCACCCACCGGTCGGGGCGCCCCGACCGCCGCGCGATCCCCCACCGGGGCACTCCCAGCCCCGGCCCCGAGGCCCGTCCGGCCCAGCCGCGGCCGGACGGCCCCGGGCCCCGCCCGCCCGTCGCCCGCCCCACCGTGACGCCCGAGGCCAAGGAGCGGCCCCCGTGGATTTCCTGGTGTTCCCCGACCACCCCGTCGCCGCCCGGCTCGCCGCCGGACTGCCCCGGACGCCGGCCACCCACACCGTCGCCCACCCCTCCGGCCGCCCCTGGATCGTCGGCCACTGGCGAAGCGAGGAGCTGGTGACGGCCCGGGTCGGCCCGCGCTGCGCGCTGCTGCTCGGCACCACCTCGGCCACCCCGGACGACCTGGCCCACCTGCTGCACCGGCTGCGCGACCTGGACGACCTCGCCGCACTGCGCCACGAACTCCCCGGCAGCTTCTTCCTGTTGGCCTGCACGGGCGCCGAGATCCGCAGCCGCGGCAGCCTCTCCGCGGTCCGCCGGCTGCACCGCACCGCCCTCGGCGGCATCACGGTCCTCGGCAACCGCCCCCAGGACCTGGCCGCGCTGGCCCGCGCCGCGGCCGCCGCCGGACTGCCCGGCGCCCCGCGCACCGGCGCCGTCGACGAGGAGGCGCTCGCCGCCCATCTGCTCGCCCCCGGCGCCCCGTTACCACTGGCGCAGCGCACCCCCTGGCGGGCCGTGCACGCCGTACCGCCCGACCGCTGCGCCGCCCACGACCCCGCCGGCCGCTACCGCGAGCTGCGCTGGTGGCGCCCGCCCGAGCCCGCACTCCCGCTCCCGGACGCCGCCGAGGCCGTACGGGAGGCCCTCGGCACGGCCGTGCACGCCCGCACGAAACGGGCGACGCTCAGCGCCGACCTCACCGGCGGCCTGGACTCCACCAGCGTCTGCTTCCTGGCCGCCCGCGACGGCACCGAGCTGATCACCACCGGCTGGGAGGGCCGCGACCCGGCCGACGACGACCCCCTGTGGAGCGCCCACAGCGCCTACCGCCTCAGCCTGGTCCGCCGCGCCGGCCGCCACCTCTCCCTCCCGTACACCGACGCCCCCACCTGGTACACCCCGCCCGAGCACCCCGGGCACACCGACCCCGCCGGCCCGCTCGTCGCCATTCGGGACGCGGCCCGGCTGCTCCACCAGGCGCACCTGGTCGCCGCGTTCGGCTCCCGGATGCACCTGACCGGCGTCGGCGGCGACGCACTGTTCGCGCCCCGGCCGCTGGCGCTCAACTCCCTCGCCCGCGGCGATCTGCGCACCGCCGTCCAACTGGCCCGCCGCGCCCGGCGCATCGCCCCCCAGTCGCTGCCCGCCACCGTGCGCACCCTCCTCGGCGGCCGCTCCTACCCCCGCTGGCTGGCCGCCGGCGCCGACCGGATCGTCCCGGGCGCGCGCCGTCGCCCCGGGAGCGCGGACTGGGAGGAGGTGCCGGCGATGCCGCCCTGGGCGCACCCGGACGCGGTCGCCACGGTCCGCCGGCTGCTGCGCGAGGCGGCCGCCGCGGCGCCCGAGCCGTTCGACCCACTGCGCGCCCAGCACGAGGTGGCCGCCGCGGCCGTCCGGGCCGGTGAACGGGTGCGCGGCATCGACGCGTTGACCTCGGCCCACGGGGTCGCGTACGAGGCGCCGTTCCTGGACGACGCGGTGATCGAGGCGGCGTTGGCCGTCGGGCTCGCCGACCGGGTGCCGGGCGGCGGCAAGCCGGTGCTGGCCGCGGCGATGCGCGGCACGGTGCCCGGACCGGTCCTGGGCCGCGGCCGCCGGCGCGCGCAGAGCGCCGAGCTGCATGCGGGGCTGCGCCGCAACCGCCGGGCGCTGGCCGCGCTGTGCGAGGACTCCAAGCTGGCGGCGCTGGGCCTGATCCGCCCGGAGGCGCTGCGCCCGGTGCTGACGTCCCTCCAGCCGGACACCGGCGTGCTACGGCCGCTGGACCCGACGTTGGCCGCCGAGTTCTGGCTGCGCGCGCTGCCGCCCCCGCCGGCGCACGCCGCACCCCCGCCGCCCGCCGCCCGGCTGTCGACCCCGGCCGCGGAGAACGGCTGACGACCGCGCCCGCGGCCGACGGAGCCGGCTCAGCCGGTCCGCTCGGCGGGCGGCGCCATCCAGACGGTCTGCTCGCAGATGTTCATCCGGGTCTTCTTGCCCTTCTCGTCCCGGACCTTTATCACCTTCTGGTGGTGGTCCCGCGGCGCGCCCACCACCACCTCGTCATTGCTGACCAGGCAGTCGGCCGGCGACATACCGGGCGCGTGGTCCTTGTAACGCAGCTTGGTGGTGACCGTGCCACCGCGCGCCACGTCTATCGGCATGGTCCGCCCCTGCCCCTTGCCGTCCGACTCCGGCCCCTTGCCGACGTGGACCGCGAACGTCGGGAAGCCGTCGAACACGCACGGCTGCGACCCCTTGTTGACGACCGAGAGGCGTGCCTCCCGATGGGTGCTGTGCGGCGCCGCCTTGAGGACGGTGACCTTCCAGCCCAGGCCCTTGGTCCGGCAGTTGGCATGCAGCGCCGCCATCCGCCCCGAGCCGCAGCCCGTCAGAGCCAGCCCGGCGGTCACGGTCAAGGCGAGCGCGGCCGTCGTCGTCGCGAGCACGGAACGTCGCTGCACGACTCCCCCCTGTTCCATCCGTTCGTCCTCTTCGCACACATCGTTCGCACGCGATGTCCTCCCGTAAGGAAGGGTTTTCGGCGCCGTAGGTTGCCTGCACCCGGGGAGAGATATGCATCACGTAAAAGTTTCCGCCCGCGGGACGGCCGTGCGCGGCCCGTCACGCCCCCGGCGCACGCCGGATCTTACGGCCCCTCAGCGCCCGCCGGTGCCACCCCCATCGCCACCGCGTCCGCCGCCGGCAGCCACCACGCGCCCTCGGGCAGCGCCCGCCAGCCCTCCCGCGCCCCCAACTCCCGGGCGGCGTCCCGCAATGCGGCCAACCCGGGGTGCCGCAACCCCCGCCGCCACACCATCCCCACCGGCGACAACGGCACCGGATCCACCAACGGTCGCAACACCATCCCCGGCACCTCGATGAACTCCGTACTCGCCAGCACCGACCAGCCTCGCTTGCGCACCACCCGCACGAACTCCTCCGCCCCCGCGATCTCCGGGAACGGCGCCGCCATCGCGATCCCCCGCCCCTCGAAGAGCCGCGCCGCCAGCTCCGTCCACTCCGCGGTCCGCGGGTTCCCGGCCGCCGCGTAGAGGGTCTCACCGGCCAGTTCCCGCAGCGGCACGCAGCCGGCGGCGGCCAGCGGATGGTCCGCGCGCAGCAGCACAGCCATCGGCTCCAGCCGCACCGGCCGGTGGTCGAGCCCGGCCCGGGCCGCGGCCGGCAGCCCCGCGAACCGCCCGAACGAGACGTCCAGCCGCCCGGCGGCCAACTCCGCGGCCGCACCGGTCAGTCCGCCGTGATACCGGGCGATCAGCTCGCAGCTCTCCGGCAGCCGCCGTCGGGCCGCCGCCAGCACCCGGTGCGCGGTGCCGACCGGCGCCCCCACGTCCACCACCAGCGGCCGCCCCGACTCCGACCGGAAGGCCGCGGCCAGCTCCTCCTGGGCCGCCAACACCCGCCGCGCGTACGGCAGCAGCCGCTCGCCCTGGGCGGTCAGCGCCACCCGCCGGGTACTCCGGACGAACAGCTCGGCCCCCAACTCCCGCTCCAGCCGCCGGACATCGCGGCTGAGCGCCTGCTGGGCGACGTACAGCCGGGCCGCGGCCCGGGTGAAGTGCAGCTCCTCGGCGACGGCGGTGAACGCCCGCAGCAGCCGCGGTTCGATGTCGTACGGCACCGGCCCATCCTCACACCGGACGCCCGCCACCACACCGCGTTTCCGCACCTCACAGGCCCGGCCCCGGCACTCACACCCCCGGTGCGTCAATCGGCCCGCGCAGGTGTTGGACGCCCGGCCTCCCCCGCCGCGACCGTGAACGACGTGATCCTCTTCCTCGCCGCCCGGCCGATCTCGCCCCCACCCACCCACCCGGCCTTGCCCCCACCCGTACGCCGCCCCCGCCGCCGCTCCCCCTACGCCCGGCTCTTCGCCGTCCCCGGCGCCCGCGCCTTCACCGCGGCCAACCTGCTGGCCCGGCTGCCGATGGGCATGCTCAGCGTCAGCGCGGTCCTGATGATCGCCGGCGGCCGCGGCTCCTACGCCCTGGCCGGGTCGGTCACCGCCACCGGACTCGCCGCGACCGCGCTGGTCGGCCCGTGGACCGCCCGCCTCATCGACCGCCACGGCCAGGCCCGAATCGCCGTACCGGCCACCGCCGTTGCGGCCCTCGGCTCGCTCTCGCTGCTCCTGTGCGTCCACGCCGGCGCCCCCGACTGGACCCTCTTCGCCTCCTACGCCGCCACCGCGACCACCCCCAACACCGGCGGAATGTCCCGCGCCCGCTGGGCCCACCTCCTGCGCGCCGACCCGGCCGCCCGGCACGCCGCCAACTCCTTCGAGCAGGCCGTCGACGAGCTGTGCTTCCTGCTCGGCCCGCTTCTCGCGACGCTGCTGTGCACCGCCGTCGCCCCGGAGGCCGGCACCGCCGTCGCCGCCACCCTGCTCCTGACCGGCGTCCTGCTCTTCGCCGCCCAGCGCCGCACCGAACCACCCGCCGTCCCGCGGCCCCCCGGCCGCCCCGGCTCCCCGCTGCGCGCCCCCGGTCTGCCCCCGCTGCTGCTCACCTTCGTGGCCACCGGCGCGGTCTTCGGCTCCCTGGAGGTCGTCACGCTCGCCTACGCGAACGCGCACGGCTTCCGGGCCGCGGCGGGCGGGCTGCTCGCCCTCCAGGCGGCCGGATCGGGCGCGGCCGGGCTGCTGTTCGGCCTGCTGCCCCCGGCGGCCCGGCCCGCCCGGCGCTTTGTGCACTGCGCCGCCGCGATGGCCGCCCTGCTGACGCTGCCGCTGCTGGCCGCCGCGACGGGCGCCCCACTGCTGCTCGCCGCGGCCCTGCTCACCGCCGGCACGGCGACCGCCCCGACCATGGTCACCGGCATGGGCCTGGTCCAATCCCGCACCCCGGCCGGCCGGTTGAACGAGGGGATGACGCTGGCGGTGACCGCGCTGCTGGCCGGCATCGCGGCCGGCTCGGCCACCGGCGGCTGGGCCGCGGACCACCTGCCGTCCCCCGCCACCGGCTACGCGGTCCCGGCCGCGGCGGCCGCCCTGGCCCTCGCCCTCACCGCGGCGACGAGCACCCGCGCGCCACAAGAGGCGGCCCGCCGCACCTGACGACGGCGCCCCGGCGGAGCCCCGCCCGCCCGGCGAAAGCCGCACAAAAACGACGACAGGCGACGCCGCCCGCACTTTTCGCGGGCACACGTCGCCTGTCGTCTTCGTGGAGATGGCGGGAATCGAACCCGCGTCCAACGGTGCGGAATCAGGGCTTCTCCGAGTGCAGTCCGCTGCGCTTTTCTCGGCCCCGGAGATCACACGGACAAGTCTCCGACGGGCCCAGTCACTGTTTGATTTCCCTCTTCACCCCGTGACCGGGATCGAGGTTTAGTTCCCTAGCTGATGCCAGGATCCGGGTCGGGAACAGCCCCGGGCTGACACTTCGCAAGTCGCTACTTAGGCAGCGAGGGCGAAGGAATCGCGCTTGGTGTTGGCGATTATTTGTTTCGGCATGTGGTTTACGAGATCATTGCCGCTTCCTCGACTCGCTTCCCCTGCTTCGACATCCGCTGTCGAAACCGATCATCCCCATGTTTTCTTTTCAAAGGTGGTGCCACACCCTCGC
Source organism: Streptomyces sp. NPDC057743 (assembly GCF_042798755.1). Taxonomy (NCBI): domain Bacteria; kingdom Bacillati; phylum Actinomycetota; class Actinomycetes; order Kitasatosporales; family Streptomycetaceae; genus Streptomyces; species Streptomyces sp. NPDC057743. Next base: position 230 of record NZ_JBHVJX010000012.1, on the reverse strand, counting down.
GGGGTGTGTCCCCATCGTACGTGACCAACGCACGCGCGTGCCAGCACATTCCCGGCGGCCGCTCGCGGCCCGAGCCCGGCCGCCGCGAGCGTGCGTGCCAGACGCCGCGACGCCGCGGAGATCCGTCAGAAGCGCCCTAGGTGTGTTGTTCGGAGAGGTTGGTGACGCGGCTGGCTGGGGTGTGGCCGCCGATTCCGGTGTGGGGTCGGTGGTGGTTGTACCAGTGCAGC